>JAEXBL010000349.1 GCA_023394015.1 Pseudomonadota bacterium
ACCACCACGGCCTTGACCGTCTCGCCGCGGTAGGCATCGCGCGCCGCGATCACACAGGCTTCCTGAATCGCAGGGTGGTGGAACATCATGGACTCCACCTCGGCCGGCCATACCTTGAAGCCGCTGCATTGATCATGCGCTTGAGCCGGTCGGTGATGAAGAAGTAGCCGTCCTCGTCCACCCGCCCCAGATCGCCGGAGCGGAAGAAACGCTTGCCCTCCAGCTCGAAGAACGCCGCCTCGGTGGCGTCCGGGCGCTTCCAGTAGCCCTGGAACACCTCGGGGCCGTGGATCACGATCTCGCCCTGCTCGCCCTGCGGCACCTCCTGCAGCGTCTCGGGATCGACCACGCGCGCGTCGGTGCTCATGAACGGGATGCCCAGGCACTGCTGCTTGGGGTGGTCGGGCGGGTTCTGGTGCGAGGGCGCGGCGGTCTCGGTCAGGCCGTAGCCCTCGGCGTAGTGCAAGCCGTAGGTGTCGAGCAGCCGCTGCGCCACCGCCTGCGGCATGGCCGCGCCGCCGCCGCTGATGACCTTCAGGCTGCTCAGGTCGAAGCTGGCGAAGTTGGGGCTGGCCAGCAGGTCGATGATCATGGTCGGGATGTTGCCGAAGCTGGTGACCTTCCAGCGCGAGATCAGCCGCCCGGCCAGTTCGCGGTCCCAGCGCGGCATCACCACCGCCGTGGCGCCGCAGTACACGCCGGCGTGCATCACCGCCACCATGCCGGTGATGTGGAACATCGGCACCACCACCAGCGCCACCGTCTCGGCCGTGCCGTTGCCCCACAGCGCGCAGGCCACGGCGTTGTGCATGATCGAGGCGTGGGTGTGCATGCAGCCCTTGGGCAGGCCGGTGGTGCCGCTGGTGTAGGGCAGCACGCTCAGGTCCTGCGGGCCGGCGGTGGTCTCGGCCAGCGGGCCGTCGAAGGCCAGCGCGTCCTGCCAGGCGTGCGCCTGGCCGCCGGCCAGCGCGGGCAGCGCGTGGTGGGTCAGCAGCCAGTCGCGCCAGGCCTCGGGCGGCGCGTCGTCGCCCTGCACGTCGGCGTCGAAGGCGTCGGTGAACTGGGTCACGATCAGGTGCGCCAGGCGCTGGCCTTCGGGCAGCGCGTTGGAGGCGGCGGCCAGCTCGCCGGCCAGGTCGGCGGTGGTGATGGCCACTTTGGCGTCGGGGTCGGTGATGTAGTGCTTCAGCTCCTCGGCGCGGTTCATCGGGTTGACCGGCACCACCACCGCGTCGGCGCGCAGGATGGCGAAGTGCGCCACGATGAGCTGCGGCGTGTTCTGCATGTTCAGCACCACGCGGTCGCCCTTTTGCACGCCCAGCGACTGCAGGCAGGCGGCCAGGCGCTCGGCCTGCTGCTTGACCTGGGCCCAGGTCAGCACGCGGCCGAAGAACACGATGGCCGGCTTGTCGGGGTAGCGCAGCGCGCTGATGGCCAGGTTGTGCCACAGCGAGGTGGCCGGCGGGGTGATGGCGTGCGGCAGGCGCTTGGGCCAGAACTTGTGATGCGGGCGCATGGGTGGCGGGTCTCCTTTGAATCTTGTGGATTCAATGCTAGCGCCCAGGGCCGCTGGCGCGAGCCCCCACCTTGTCGCGGCGGCGACGCCGGGCAAGGCCAAAAAAAGGGCTCGCCGGTCAGGCCGGCGAGCCCTGGTGTCGGGTGGCTTGCGGGAGCGGCGCTTCAGATCGCCGCGTCGTCCTCTTCGCCGGTGCGGATGCGCACCACGCGCTCGACGTGGGTGACGAAGATCTTGCCGTCGCCGATCTTGCCGGTGCGCGCGGCCTTGATGATGGCGTCCACGCAACGGTCCACGTCGGCGTCGCCCACCACCACCTCGATCATTACCTTGGGCAGAAAGTCGACCACGTATTCGGCGCCCCGGTACAGCTCGGTGTGGCCCTTCTGGCGGCCAAAGCCCTTGACCTCGGTCACCGTGAGGCCGGTGACGCCGACTTCGGCCAGCCCTTCGCGCACCTCCTCCAGTTTGAAGGGCTTGATGATGGCGGTGATCTGTTTCATGGGGGCTCCTGGGTGCCTTAGGCTTTGAATCGGTTGGTCATAGGATAACGCCAGTCCTTGCCGAAGCCGCGGTGCGTGACGCGCGTGCCGTCGGCCGACTGGCGGCGCTTGTACTCGCTGATGCGGATCAGGCGCGCCACCTGTTCGACGGCGTCCCGCGGCAGGCCCTGGGCGACGATGGCCTCGACGCCCTCGTCGTTTTCCATGTAGCGCTCGATGATGGCGTCCAGCAGCTCGTAGGGCGGCAGGCTGTCCTGGTCGGTCTGATCGGCGCGCAGTTCGGCGCTGGGCGGGCGGGTGATGATGCGCTCGGGGATCGGCTCGGCCGCCGTGCCATACGGGTTGTGCGCGTTGCGCCAGCGTGCCAGGGCGAACACCCGGGTCTTGAGCACGTCCTTGATCGGCGCGAAGCCGCCGCACATGTCGCCGTACAGGGTGCTGTAGCCCACTGCGTACTCGCTCTTGTTGCCGCAAGCCAGGACCAGGTGGCCGAGCTTGTTCGACAGCGCCATCAGCAGGACGCCGCGGATGCGGGCCTGGATGTTCTCTTCCGTGGTGTCCTCGGGCCGGCCGGCGAACAGCGGCGCCAGCGCAGTCTTGAAGGCCTCGAACTGGGGCCGGATGTCGATCTCGTCGTAGCGCACGCCCACGCGCCGCGCCATCTCGCGCGCGTCGTCCACGCTGATGCCGGCCGTGTAGGGGCTGGGCATCATCACCGCGTGCACCCGGTCGGCGCCCAGCGCATCGACGGCGAGCGCCAGCACCAGCGCCGAATCGATGCCGCCCGATAGGCCCAGCGCCACGGTCTTGAAGCCGTTCTTGCCCACGTAGTCGCGCAGGCCCAGCACCAGCGCGTCCCACAGCTCGGCCAGATCGCCCTGCGCCGGGGCCGTGTCGGCCTGCAGTTCGATGGCGGTCGGCGTGCGCTGCGCCTGCACCAGCCACAGCTTTTCTGCAAAGCTGGCGGCGCGGCCGGCCAGCCGGGCGTCGGCGCCGACGGCGAACGAGCGGCCCTCGAACACCACCTCGTCCTGCCCGCCCACCAGCTGAGCCGACACCAGCGGCAGGCCCACGGCCCGCGCGCGCTCGATCATCATGGCCTCGCGCTCATGGCCCTTGCCGACGTGGAAGGGCGAGGCGTTGATCACCGCCAGCAGCTCGGCACCGGCCTCCCTGGCCTGTTGCGCCGGCGCGTCGAACCAGGCGTCCTCGCAGATCAGCAGGCCCACGCGCAGGCCGCCGGCCTGGAACACGCAACTTCCCTGCCCGGGCGTGAAATAGCGCTGCTCGTCGAACACCTGGTAATTGGGCAGCCGCTGCTTGGCGTACTGCGCCACCACGCGCCCGTCCTGGATCACGCTGGCCGCGTTGTGGCGCTGGTTCAGGCTGATGCTCTTGCCACGCTGGCCCTGCCCCACCGGGTGGCCGACCACGATGGCCAGGCCCGTTAGCCCCGCCGTCTCGTTCGCCACCCGTTTCACGGCATCATCGCAGGCGGCGATGAAGGCCGGGCGCAGGAACAAGTCCTCGCAGATGTAGGCGCAGATCGACAGCTCGGGCGTCAGCAGCAGGCGCGCGCCCTGCTGGTGCGCGGCCTTGGCCGCATCGATGATTTTCTGCGCGTTGCCCGGCATGTCGCCGACGACGAAATTGAGTTGGGCAACGGCGATCTGGAGGTTCATGAACGGTGCTTGAAAACAATCTCGGTTGGCATGGTAACGCGCTGCAGGCGCAGGTCGCGACCTCGCCGCTGGCCGTGGACGCCGCGGCCTGGAACGCCCTGCTGGCCACCCAGGCCACGCCCACACCCTTCATGCGGCACGAGTACCTGGCAGCGCTGCACGCCAGTGGCAGCGCCGTGCCGCAAACGGGCTGGGCGCCGCGCTTTGTGCTGCTGTGGGACGGCGACGCGCTGACCGCCGCCTGCCCGCTGTACCTGAAAAGCCATTCGTATGGCGAATACGTGTTCGACTGGGCCTGGTCCAACGCCTACGCCGAGCACGGCCTGCGCTACTACCCCAAGGCACTGGTGGCGGTGCCGTTCACCCCGGTGCCGGGCTCGCGCCTGCTGGCGCGCGACGACGCGGCGCGCGCGGCGCTGCTGCGGGTGGTCATCGACTGGTGCGAACAGCAGCGCCTGTCTTCACTGCATGTGCTGTTCGGCGACGAGACCGACCGCGCGACCTGCGCAGCAGCCGGGCTGATGCAGCGCCAGCAGGTGCAATTCCATTGGAACAACCTACATCCCGCCGAGGCGCGCCCGTTCCGCGATTTCGACGACTTCCTGGCCTCGCTGTCGCAGGACAAGCGCAAGAAGATCCGCCAGGAGCGGCGCAAGGTGGCCGACGCCGGCGTCAGCTTTCGCTGGGCGCGCGGGGCCGACATCACGCCGGCCGACTGGGCCTTTTTCTACCGCTGCTACGAGCGCACCTACCTGGAGCACGGCAACGCGCCTTACCTGACGCCGGCTTTCTTCGCCGCCATGGCGCACGAGCTGGCCGGCCACTGGCTGCTGTTCGTCGCCGAGCGGCAGGGCCGGCCGATCGCCTGCAGCCTGATCGCCCTGAGCGATGACACCTGCCGTGCCGATGGCCCGAATGGCCCGAATGGCCCGCCCACCGTCGCCTACGGCCGCTACTGGGGCGCGCTGGAGCGCGTCGATTGCCTGCATTTCGAGGCCTGCTACTACCAGCCGCTGGCCTGGTGCATCGCGCACGGCGTGGCGCGCTTCGAGGGCGGCGCGCAGGGCGAGCACAAGATGGCGCGCGCGCTCATGCCCACTCCGACCGCCAGCAGCCACTGGCTGGCGCACCCGGCCTTTGCCGATGCGGTGGCGCGCTTCGTGCAGCGCGAGTCCGGCGGCATCGAGGACTACCTGGCCCACCTGGACCAGCGCTCCCCCTTCAGGCGCTGACAATGACCGGCGCGGGCGCGCCTGGGGATGTTTTTTTTGTCATTTGTCATGCGCTCGTCAGAGCGCGGTCATTCGTCATGGGCTTCATGCGCTGCGTCATGGCCCACCGACATGGCGCCACAATCGGCCATCGGTCTGCAAGGAGCCCCCCATGGAAATCCAACTCAACGGCTACTACACGATGATCCTGGCCACCCTGGTGCTGCTGCTGGGGCGCTTTCTGATCGTCAAGATCCGCTTTCTGTCCGACTTCAACATCCCCGAGCCGGTGGCCGGGGGGCTGGTGGCGGGCATCATCGTGTTCCTGCTGAACGTGTTCTTTGGCCTCACGTTCAAGTTCCAGGGGCAGTTGCAGACCGCCTTCATGCTGATGTTCTTCTCCTCCATCGGCCTAAGCGCGGACTTCACGCGCCTGAAGGCCGGGGGCAAGCCGCTGGCGGTGTTCCTGGTGGTGGTGGCCGGCTTCATCGTGGTGCAGGACCTGGTGGGCGTGGGCCTGGCCTCGGCGCTGGGGCTGAACCCGCTGCTCGGGCTGGTCACTGGCTCCATCACGCTCACCGGCGGCCACGGCACGGCCGGCGCCTGGGGGCCGGTGCTGGAAAGCAGGTACGGCATCACCGGCGCCACCACGCTGGGCATTGCCACCGCCACCTTCGGCCTGGTGGCGGGCGGGCTGATCGGCGGCCCGGTGGCCAAGTACCTGCTGAAGAAGATGCAGCACGAGCGGCTGCCCCCGCCCACGGGCCAGACCGAGGTGGAGGCCGTGGCCGCCGCGCAGTCGCTCTACAGCACGCGCCACACCGAAAGCGGCGACACGCCCGACAGCGCCATGTTCGACAAGCCGGACGAGATCCGGCTGATCACCGCCTCGTCCACCATCGAGACCCTGGCGCTGTTTGCCGCCTGCATGGCCTTTGCCGAGGTCATGACCATGACCGCCAAGGGCACGGTGTTCGAGCTGCCGACCTTCGTGTGGGCGCTGGGCGGCGGCGTGGTGATCCGCAACGTGCTCACCCACTTCTTCCACTTCGACATGTTCGACCGCGCCATCGACGTGTTCGGCAACGCCTCACTGTCGCTGTTCCTGGCCATGGCGCTGCTGTCGCTGCGGCTGTGGGAGCTGACCGACCTGGCGCTGCCGGTGATGCTGATCCTCACGGTGCAGGTCGGCGTGATGATGCTGTACGCCGCCTGGGTGACCTTCCGGGTGATGGGCGCCGACTACGACGCCGCCGTGCTGGCCGCCGGCCATTGCGGCTTCGGCATGGGGGCCACGCCGACGGCCATCGCCAACATGCAGGCCGTGACCGACCGCTACGGCAGCTCGTACAAGTCGTTCTTGATCGTGCCCATGGTGGGCGCCTTCTTCGTCGACCTGGTCAATGCGGCGGTGCTGCAGCTGTTCACCCAACTGCCCTTTCTGCGCTGAGCGCGCATGAAAAAGCCGAGCGGCCTGCAGTGGCCGCCCGGCGGTTGGATGGTGCCGTCCGCCGCCGCGCGGACAACGGATGCGCTTATTCGCGGTCGCGGCGCGGCGCCCGGGCGCTGGTGCGCGCGCGCTGGCTGCGGCCTTCGCGGTACACCACGGGCTTGACCGGCAGGTCGTAGTACGGGTCGATGGCCGGGCCGCAGTTGGCGTCGGCCAGGCCGAACACCAGCGTGGCGCCGGGGCCGTACTTGTAGGGCACGGTCTGGTGCAACTGGTACGACATGTCCACCGGCGGGGTCGAGGTCTCCGACAGGATCTGGCCCTTGGGGCCCATGACGGTGTAGCAGGCGGCCTGCGCGCCGGCGGCCAGCATCAGCGCGCCGATGAAGAGGGTGGACTTTTTCATGGCCTTATTTTGCAGCTTCTTGCAGATCGCCCCAGTCTGCCGCGCCGGCGCCGCTTGTCAAGCGGACGGGGCCGGCAGGCGGCACGCAGCGTGCCAAGGGCCACGCGCGGTGTGGCTGCCAGCCCACGCCGGACGGGCTCAGGCCGTGGTGGCCGCCGCCGTGCCGGCGTCGAAGCGCTGGTCCAGCGCGCGGGCAATCTCGGCCTCCAGCAC
>JAEXBL010000356.1 GCA_023394015.1 Pseudomonadota bacterium
GCACGCCAGACGCTGAGCAGGTCCTGCGCCGCCGCCGACAGCGGCAGCGCCAGCCCCAGGGCCAGCGCGGCGCGGGGCCAGGCACCGTGACGCCGGTTCAGGCTCATGCCTGGGCCTGTTCGCCGCCGAATTCCTCGTAGGCGGCGGTGGCGGCGGCGGCGTACATCAGCGACGGACCGCCACCCATGTAGACGCACATGCCCAGCATCTCGTCCAGCTCGGCGCGGGTGGCGCCCAGCCGCACCAGCGCCTTGGCGTGGTAGCCGATGCAGGGGTCGCAGCGGGCGGCCACCGACAGCGCCATGGCGATCAGCTCCTTGGTCTTCTCGTCCAGCGCACCGGCCTTGCCGGCCGCCTGCGCCATGGCGTTGAAGCCCTGCATCACCTCGGGCACGCCCTTGCGCAGCTTGGCGGTGTTGGCGGAAATGCTGCCAATGAGTTCCTTGTAGTTCTCGACCATGGTTCTTCTCCTTTACAAAATATGAAATCAAGCGCCGGCGCGCAGGCCCAGCTTGCGCAGAATACTCTCCAGCATGCACCACTTGGTGACACCGCTTTGCAGCAGGTTGACACCCACGAAGGCGGTGAACCACAGCCAGTTGACGTGGTGGAAAACGGGTGAGCCGGGCACGCCCAGGGCCAGCGACAACAGGATGAAGCTGCCGGCGATGACGCGAACGAGTTGCCATGAAGTCATGATGATTGCTCCTGTTTAAATAGCTGCTTGCGCAGGCGGGGTAGGCGCCGGGTCCTGACTGGATTCATGACTTCGGCGGTAGGCGGCGTAGTAGAGGATGGGGATGACCACCAGCGTCAGCACGGTGGACACCAGGATGCCGAAGATCAGGGCGATGGCCAGGCCGTTGAAGATCGGGTCGTCCAGGATGAACAGCGCGCCGATCATGGCCGCCAGCGCGGTCAGCGCGATCGGCTGCGCGCGCGTGATGGCGCTTTGCACGATGGCCCTACCGAAGGGAATGCCCTCGGCCAGCTGGATGTGGATGAAGTCCACCAGCAGGATCGAGTTGCGCACGATGATGCCGGCCAGCGCGATCATGCCGATCATGCTGGTGGCCGTGAACTGCGCGCCCAGCACGGCGTGGCCGGGCATCACGCCGATCACGGTGAGCGGAATCGGCGCCATGATGATCAGCGGCGTCAGGTACGAGCCGAAGTGCGCCACCACCAGCAGGTAGATCAGGATCAGGCCGACGGCGTAGGCGGCGCCCATGTCGCGGAAGGTCTCGTAGGTGATCTGCCACTCGCCGTCCCACTTCAGCGCGTAGCCGGCGTAGGGGTTGGTGGGCTGGCTGATGAAGTATTCCGTGATCTCGCCGCCGTCGGGGCCCTTCAGCTCGGCCAGCCTGGACCGCATCTGGAACATGCCGTAGAGCGGACTGTCCATGTCGCCTTTTTTCACCCCCGCCATGTCGCCGACGACGAACACCACCGGCAGCAGATCCTTGTGATAAATCGGCTGCTCACGCACGGTATCGCTCACCGTCACCAGCTCGCGGATCGGCACCGCGGCGCCGCTCTGGGAACGCACCGTCAGTTGCAGCAGACCGTCCAGGCTGCCGTGCAGCTCGGGCGGCAGCTGGATCAGCGCCGGCACGGCGTAGCGGCTGGCGTCGTGCAGGTAGGTGGCGGCCTCGCCCGCGAGGCCCATGCGCAGCGTGCTGGCGATCGCCTGCTGCGTCACGCCGAGCTGCGCGGCCTTGTTGCGATCGACCAGCAGCAGCGTCTTGGGCGCGGCGCTGATGCTGGAGTCGTCCACGTCGACCACGCCCGGCGTGGCCTCGAACACGGCGCGCACGGCCTTGGCGACCAGGCGCCGGCCGGCCTCCTCGGGGCCGTAGATCTCGGCCACGATGGGCGCCAGCACCGGCGGGCCGGGCGGCACCTCGACCACCTTGACGTTGGCGCCGAAGCGCGCGCCGATCTCGTGCAGCGCCGGGCGCTCGCGCATGGCGATCAGGTGGCTCTGGTCCTTGCGCTGCGCCTTGTCGACCAGGTTGACCTGGATGTCGCCGACCTCGCCGCCGGCGCGCAAATCGTACTGGCGCACCAAGCCGTTGAAATTGATCGGCGAGGCGGTGCCGGCGTAGGCCTGGTAGTCCTGCACCTCGGGCACGGTAGCCAGGTGCGCGCCCAGCGCCCGCAAGACCGCGGCGGTGCGCTCCACCGGCGTGCCGGCGGGCATGTCCACCACCACCTGGAACTCGCTCTTGTTGTCGAACGGCAGCATCTTCAGCACCACCCAGCCCAGCACCGGCAGCGCCACCGACAGCGCGATCAGCCCCGCCACCGCCAGCCCCAGCAGGCCGCGGTTGCGGCCGCCCCGGCGCTCGTCGAGCAGGGGCGCGAACAGGCGCTCGAACAGCGGTGCCAGGCGTTTCGCCAAGCCGTGGCCGGCGGCCTTGCCCTCATCGTGCTGCTGCGTGGCCTTCATCCACAGCCGCGCCAGCCAGGGCGTGACCACCAGCGCGATCGCCAGCGACAGCAGCATGCCCATGCTGGCGTTGATGGGGATGGGGCTCATGTACGGCCCCATCAGCCCGCTGACGAAGGCCATCGGCAGCAGCGCCGCGATCACGGTGAAGGTGGCCAGGATGGTGGGGCCGCCGACCTCGTCGACGGCGCCGGGGATCAGCTCGCGCAGCGACTTGCCGGGATAGAGCTGCTGGTGGCGGTGGATGTTCTCGACCACCACGATGGCGTCGTCCACCAGGATGCCGATGGAGAAGATCAGCGCGAACAGCGACACCCGGTTGAGCGTGAAGCCCCAGGCCCAGGAGGCGAACAGCGTCACTGTCAGCGTCAGGATCACGGCCACGCCGACGATGGCGGCCTCGCGCCGGCCCAGCGCGAAGAACACCAGCGCCACCACCGCCAGGGTGGCGAACAGCAGCTTCTTGATCAGCGTGCTGGCCTTGTCGTTGGCGGTCTCGCCGTAGTTGCGCGTGGTGCTGACCCGCACGTCGGCCGGTATCACGGTGTTGTGCAGCTCCTGCACCCGCTGCGTGACGGCGTTGGCGACGTCGATGGCGTTCTCGCCCGGCTTCTTGGTGATGGCCAGCGTGACGGCCGGGTATTCGACCGCGCGCGCCGCGACGCCCTCGCCCCGACCTTTGCCTTCGCCGCGCTGCACCTCGCCGTGCCAAACGTAGCGCTGCGCCGGCGGCGCGCCTTCGCGCACGCTGGCCACCTCGCGCAGGTACACCGGCTTGCCGCCGCGGCTGGCCAGCACCAGGTCGGCCACGTCCTGCGCGCTGTGCAGGTAGGGCCCGGTCTCGATGGCGATGGCCTGGTTGCCCTGCAGCACATCACCCACCGGCAGGCCCATGTTGGCCGACTGCAGGGCGCCGCGCAGCTCGTGCAGCGTCAGGCCGACGGCGGCCAGGCGCGCCGGATCGACCTCGACCATGACCGCGCGGCCGGGGCCGCCCACGGTCCGGACCTCGCGCGTGCCGGGCACGCGCTTGAGTTCGGCCTCGACGCTGCGCGCCACGCGCTCCAGCTCGTAGGCGCCGGCCTCGGCGCGCGTGCTGTGCAGCGTCAGCGCCACGATCGGCACGTCGTCCACGCCCTTGGGCTTGATGATCGGCTGGCCCACGCCCAGGCCCTGCGGCAGCCAGTCGGCGTTGGCACCCACGGTGTCGTACAGGCGCACCACCGCCGCTTGGCGCGGCACGCCGACCTCGAACTGCACCGTGACCACCGCCACGCCGGGGCGCGAGACGCTCATCACGTGCTCCACGCCCGTCATCTGCGACAGCACCTGCTCGGCCGGCGTGGCCACCATGGCCTCGACGTCCCTGGCGCTGGCGCCGGGCCAGGGCACGATGACGTTGGCCATGGTGACATCGATCTGCGGCTCTTCCTCGCGCGGCGTCACCAGCACCGCGAACAGGCCCATCAGAAAGGCGACCAGCGCCAGCAGCGGCGTGATCTGCGCGGTCTGGAAATAGCCCGCGATGCGGCCCGAGATGCCCAGGCGCGGCGCGGCGTTCAGGTCGTTGCCCTGCATGCCGGCCCTCAAGGCTGCGCCGCCACGGCGCGCGTGGCGGCCTGCGGATCGGTGATCAGCGGTTCGCCGGCGTCCAGGCCGCTCAGCACCTCGACCTGGTCACCCCGCACCGGCCCCAGCCGCAGCTGGCGCAGCTGCGGGCGCTGGTCGGCGCCCATCACGTAGACGGCGGTGACTTCGGCCCGGCGCACCACGGCGCTGGCCGGAATGAACAGGCGCGACACCGCCGCCGCATCGCCCGTGCCGACAGCTTGATCGGTCGCCAGCTGCAGGCGCGCGAACTGGCCCGGCGCCGCCGTGGTGCCGGCCGGCAGCTCGGCGCGCACCTGCTGCGTCAGCGACTGCGGATCGACGGTGGGCAGCACCTGCACGCGCGTTGGCGTGATCGGCGCGGCGTCGCCCGCCAGCAGCACCTGCGCGCCGCTGGCGCCGCCCTGGAGCGCGCTGGCCGGCACGTGGGCCGCCACGCGCAGCGCGCCGGGGTCGTACACGGTGAGCAGCGGGCGGCCCGGCATCGCCATGTCGCCGCGCTCCACCGCCAGCTGCGCCACCACGCCGTCGAACGGCGCCTTGACGACATGAAAGCCGGTCTGCGTGCGCGCCGCGCCGGCGGCGGCCGACTGCGCGTTGAGTTGCGCCTGGGCGGCACGGTACTGGCTCTCGGCCTGCTCCAGCGCGCCCTGGCTGATGTAGTTCTTCTGCGCCAGCGCGCGCTTGCGCTTCAGTTCCGTCGCCGCCACGTCGAGCGCGGCACGGGCTGCGGCCACCTGCGCGCTGCTGGCGGCGGCACTTTGCTCGGCGGCGCGGCCGTCAATGCGCAGCAGCACCTGGCCGGCGCGCACCGTGTCGCCGGCGCGCACGTTCAGCTCCAGCACGGTGCCCGGCACCTGCGCGGCCATCACCGCCTGGCGCAGCGCCTCCACCTGGCCGTCGAACACGGCCGTGTGCACCTGCTGGCCGGCCTGCACCGCCACCACCGGCAGCTCGCTCGCCGGGACCGGCAACGCCCACCCGGCCAGCAGCCCGGCCAGGGCCAGACCGGCCGCCCAAGGCCGCATGGCCGCCGAGCGCAGGCCGGAGTGAAGCATGAAAGACTTGCTTTTCAGATTCATTCCTATATTATTTGCGCAATCATGCAAATATGCAAGCGCGTCGGCGCAAGTTTTTCAGGGGCATCCGATAGACTGCCCTTCACCCCAGCCGTACCGGAGTGCCCATTCGTGAACACCTTCAAGCAACTGCCCCCCGCCGCCCTGGAGCACGTGGCGCGCTATTTCCGCACGCTGTCGGAGCCGACGCGGCTGCGCATCCTCAACGTGCTGGGCACCGGCGAGATGAGCGTGGGCGACATCGCCGTGCAGGTGGATTCGAGCATCGCCAACGTCTCGCGCCACCTGACGCAGATGGCGCAGCATGGGCTGGTGGCGCGCGAGCACCGCGGCAACAGCGTGCTCTACCGCATCGCCGACCCGGCGGTGAACGAGTTGTGCGACCTGGTCTGCGGCAGCATCGCCCGCCGGCTCGAGCAGACGGCGGCCGAGCGCGCCGCCTTCAACCCGCCGCCCACGCGGGCGCCCCGGACGCCGGCGCACGGCTGAAGCTGGGCGCCCAGCGGCTGCGGCCACCGGCGTGGCCGCAGGGCATGGCCGCTTCAGCCCTCGGCGGCGCGCACCACCAGGGTGTTGATCTTGGTGTGCGACAGCACGCTTTGCGCCACGCTGCCCAGCACCAGCTTCTCCAGCCCGCGGCGGCCGTGCGAGCCCATCACGATCAGGTCGGCCCCCACGGCCTCGGCCGCCTCGAGAATGCCGCGCCACACAGCGTGCGACTCGACCACCTTGGTGTCGGCGCTGACGCCGGCCTGCTTCAGCCGCGCGCTGGCGGCCTCGATGGCGGCGCCGGCCTCGTTGCGGGCGGCGGTGAGGTACTGGTCCTGCCCATAGGCAAAGTCGGCGCCGATGCCGGTGAAGGGATACGGGTCGATCACGAAAATGGCCGACACCTTGGCGCCGAAGGCCTGCGCCAGGCCGGCCGCCTTGTCGATGGCCGCCAGCGAAGTGTCGGAGCCGTCAACGGGCACCAGGATTTGCTTGAACATGGGTCGCTCCTTGCAGGTGGATGAGAAGAAAGGAAATTCGATTTCAGTGGCTCATGCCGCAGCGCGCCATCCGCAGCACATGAAGCCCCAAGCGCCCGCCGGCCGCACCGCCAGCCCTGTGCAGGCAAGACAGGCTTGCACCATGCCCGCTGACCTGGAGGGCGTCAAGCATCGGGGTCCAGAAAGCCGCCGGCGCGCAGCGTCACCACCAGCGTGTCGCGGTGGCCGTGGCCGCCCTCCTCGGCCGGCTGGATGGGCGTGGACTCGTGGATCACGCGGGCGTCCTGCAACAGCAGCACGCTCCAGGGCTCTTCCAGCGTGAAGCGCTGGCCCAGCGGGCCGTCCAGCTCGAACACCCGCGTCTCGCCACCCTTGATGGCGTGGCGCGCGACGAGGAACACCGCCACCAAGTCCACCCCGTCGCGGTGCGCACCCTCGGGCGTGGGGCGGCCGATGCCACCTTCGGTGTCGATGCGGAACTGGTGCGCCTCGCCGTACCAGGGCTGGGCGCCGTCCAGCGCATCGGCCACGCGCGCCAGCCAGCGCAGCAGCGCGCGCCAGTCGGCCTGCGCCAGCGTGGCCAGCGCCACCGGCGCGAACCAGCGCAGCATGCCGCCGTGCAGCGCGTTGTAGTCCAGCGGCTGCCAGTGCGGCCGGTAGGGCACGTCCTGCACCGCATCGTCCTGCGCGATGAACGAGGCGTGCCGGCGCTGGCGGTAGCGGCCGCCGTCCTTCAGGTAGTCGTCGGGCGCCAGCCGGTCCCAGTCCGGCAGCAGGGCGGCCAGGCCCGCCGCGCCGGCGCCCGACAGCGCGCGCACGTCGGCCGCGCGCAGCACGGCAAAGCCGCGCTGCGCCAGGTCGCTCAGGTAGTCGTCGGCGGTGGAAAACGGTGGATCGAACATGGCGCGCGCAAAGCCGCGAGCATACGCCCCCCCGCGGCATGACCTGCGTCAAGGCCGCGCGCCGGGCCAGCGGCTAGGCTCGCCGCAACCTTTTCGGAGAACGCCGCATGCCCACCCTGCAATGGTCCGACGAACTCGCCCTTGGCGTGGCCGCGATGGACCGCACCCACCAGGAATTCGGCGCCCTGCTGGCCGACGTCGAAGCCGCCGACGACGCCGGTGTGCTCGCCGCGTGGCAGACGCTGGTCGAGCACACCGCCGAGCACTTCGCCAGCGAAGACCGCTACATGCTGGCCACCCAGTTTGCCGCCAGCAACTGCCACACCACGCACCACCGGATGGTGCTGGACGTGATGCGCCAGGGCCGGGCGACGGGCCAGGCCGGCGACCTGGCGCCGATCCGCCAGATGACCCGCGAGCTGGCCGTGTGGTTTCCGCAGCACGCCGACAGCATGGACGCCGCCCTGGCCATGCACCTGCAGCGCGTCGGCTTCGACCCGGCCACCGGCACCATCGCCCACGCCGACGCCCTGCCCACGGAAGTCATCCACGGCTGCGGCGGCGTCAGCTGCACGCCGGAGGATGTAGCCGCGCGCGAGGCGGCTGCCTGAAGCAACCTGCAAGCCCCTGCCGCCGACAGGAAACCCGGCCGAGCGCAGCGATGGCCCGAGAGCATTTGAAGTCCCCTCTGGCCGTGCCGAGAAGCGCAGGGCCTGGGGCGGGCATGGGCTGCGCAGCAAGCCCATGCTTCGTGCTCTGACTCGCTGCGGCTGTCTGAGCGAAGCGCTGCAAGCGCGCAGCGAGTTCCGCAGCGCCGCCCCACGACCGAGCATCGCAGGTTGCCCCGGAGCGAAGCGCAGGGGACACGGCCAGTGGGGCCTGCCTTTGTGTTTGCATAACTTCGCTACGCGAAGTGAGCGAACCCCGCTGCGCGAGCTTTGCCTACTTTTGGTGTTTGCGTAACTTCGCTTCGCGAAGTGAGCAAACCCCGAGCGCGAAGCGCTACTTTTGCGAGCAGAAAAAACCCGCAAAGCGGGTTTCGCTAAAAGTAGGTCGCCCGCCGGGGCGAGACCCGGCCAGCAGCACCCCCAACCCCGCCACCTGCAATCACCCCAAAGCGCGACAATCGCCCCAGGGCGCCAAAACCCAGCCGCCCCGCCGCCATGGAACTGCTCACCCCCCTCCTCGTCCTCGCAGCACTCGCCATCGCCCTGAGCTTCCGCCCCTGGCGCCTGCTGGCGAACACCGCGCTGATCTCGCCGCTGCTGGCGGCGCTGGTCATCACGCCCTGGCTGTGGGCGCTGCCCTGGCTGCATCGCATGCCGATCCAGCTGCAGTTCTCGGGTGCCTGCCTGATCGGCCTGGCGCTGGGCTGGCCGCTGGCGGTGCCGGTGCTGTGCCTGATCGCGCTCGCCACCGGGCTCATCGCGCCCGTCAGCTGGCAGCAGCAGACCGACATGGCGCTGTGGCTGGGCATCGTGCCGGCCACGCTGTCGTTCCTGCTGGGCATGGCGCTGCGCCGTTGGGCCTGGAAGAACCTGTTCGTCTACATCCTGGGCCGCGCCTTCCTGGGCACCGCGCTGTGCCTGTTCATCTCCGGCGCGCTGGCGCAGTGGGCCGGCCAGAGCCTGTCGGCCACCGTCGAGCCCGACCTGGCCATGGTGGCGCGCTGGCTCATCGCCTGGGGCGACGCGGTGATGACCGGCATGATGGCCGCGGTGTTCGTGGCCTTTCGCCCGCAGTGGCTGGCCACCTGGTCGGACCTGATCTACCTGCAGCCGCCGGCCAAGCCCTCGGCCTGAGCCCGCGGGCCGCGGCACAATGCGGGCCACGATGAACGCCCGCCGCCGCTTCCAACCCCTGCGCCCGCTGCTCACCGGCATGCTGGCGCTGCTGCCGCTGACCGCGACCCTGGTGCTGCTGCTGTGGGCCGTGCAGCTGATCGGGCAATGGCTGGGGCCGGGCAGCGCCTTCGGCAGCCTGCTCACCCGCATCGGCCTGGGCGTGACAGCCGATTCGCCCCTGCTCGGCTACCTGCTGGGCATGGCGCTGCTGCTGGCACTGGTCTACGGCACCGGCCTGCTGGTGGAGGCCGGGCTGCAGCGCGGCGTGGACCGCATGGTGCAGGCGCTGGTGCAGCGCATTCCGGTGGTGCGCACGGTGTACGACGTGGCGCACCGGCTGGTCGGCCTGCTGAGCACGCCGCAGGACGAGGGGCTGAAGTCGATGAGCCCGGTGTGGCTGTATTTCGGCGGCCCGCCGGGCGCCGGCGAAGCGGCCCGCACCACCGCCGTGCTGGGCCTGCGCACCACGCCCAGCCCGATCCTGCTGGGCGGCCAGCCCTTTCATGGCGTGCTGGTGCCCACGGCGCCGGTGCCGGTGGGCGGCGGCCTGCTGTTCGTGCCCGCCGACTGGGTGGTGCCGGCCGAGATCGGCATCGAGGGCGTGACCAGCATCTACGTGTCCATGGGCGTGACCGCGGGCGAGCACCTGCGCCGCGGCACCGCCACAGCGCAGGGCACGCCGCCGGGGCCCATGCCCAAGGCCTGAGCATGCCCTTGAATAACCCCGACGGCGTTGCGCCTATCATTGAGCCGGATCAAGTCTCCCCCCACCGCCACCGGCCAGAATGAGCGCATGGCCATTCGTTTGAAAAGGAAGCGACGATGAAACTGTGGATCGACCTCTTCAGCACCGACTATGGGCTCATGAGCATCATCGGCATCATCTTCATGATCTTCATGGGCATCTGGTTCGTGTTCTTCTTCATGCGCAAGGCATCCGAGCCGCCCAAGCAGCCGCAGCAACCCAAGTAAGCGCGCTTCCGGCCCCCAGCGCCGCAGGACGCGGCGCCGGGTTTAGCCGCACGATCCACCGCCGCTTCAGGCGGCCTGGGCTTCCGCTTCCTGCAAGGCCCGCCACATGACCTTGCCCGAGCCGCTCTTGGGCAAGGCATCGACGAACTGCACCACGCGCGGCACCTTGTAGACCGCCATGTGGTCGCGGCACCAGTCGATGATGTCCTGCTCGCTCACCTGGCCCTGGTGGCTGGGCCGCAGCACCACCACCGCCTTCACCGATTCGCCGCGGTAAGCGTCCTTGGTGGAGATCACGCAGGCTTCCTGAACCGCCGGGTGGCGGAACATCAGCGCCTCCACCTCGGCCGGCCAGACCTTGAAGCCGCTGGCATTGATCATGCGCTTGAGGCGGTCGGTGATGAAGAAATAGCCATCCTCGTCCACGCGCCCCAGGTCGCCGGTGCGAAAGAACCGCTGCCCGTCGATCTCCACAAACACCGCACGGGTCGCGGCTTCGTTGCGCCAGTAGCCCTGGAAGACCTGCGGGCCACACACCACGATCTCGCCCTGCTCACCCACGGGCATTTCCTGCAGCGTGTCGGGGTCGACCACGCGCGCATCGGTGCTGATGAAGGGAATGCCCAGGCACTGCTGCTTGGCATGCTCGGGCGGGTTGTTGTGCGAGGGGGCCGCGGTTTCCGTCAGCCCGTAGCCTTCCTGGTAGCGCAGGCCATAGGCCTCGAACAGCCGTTGTGCCACCGCCTGGGGCATGGCGGCGCCGCCACCGCCGATGTAGGTCAGGCTGCTGAGGTCGAACTGCTGGAAGTTCGGGCTGGCAAACAGGTCGATCACCATGGTCGGGATGTTGGTCCAGTTGGTCACCTGGTAGTGCGAGATCAGTCGCCCGGCCAACTCCCGATCCCAGCGCGGCATCAGGATCAGCGTGGCG
>JAEXBL010000374.1 GCA_023394015.1 Pseudomonadota bacterium
GTGGTCGGTCGATCTGGCCGACGCCGCGCCCGTGGCCGCGCGCCTGGCCGACTGGCTGGCGCAGCAAGCCGGCGCCGACTGGGCCAGCGCCACGCTGATCAACAACGCCGGCGTCATCCCCGCCATCGGGCCGCTGCGCGATGCCGACCCGGCCGACCTGGCCAACGCCCTGCGCGTGGGGCTGGAAGCGCCGATGCAGCTCAGCGCCGCCTTCCTGGGCGCCACGCGCGACTGGCCGGGCGCGCGCCGGCTGCTCAACATCTCTTCCGGCCTGGGCCGGCGCGCCCTGGCCTCGCAGGCCGGCTACTGCGCCGCCAAGGCCGGCATGGACCACTACACGCGCTGCGTGGCGCTGGACGAGGCGGCGCTGGCCAACGGCGCCAAGGTGTGCTCGCTGGCGCCGGGCGTGATCGACACCGACATGCAGGTGCAACTGCGCGGCGCCGATGCGGCGGCCTTTCCCGGCCGCGACAGCTTTGAGCAACTGCACCGCGGTGGCCAGCTCAGCAGCCCGCAGGATGCCGCGCGCCGCGTGCTGGCCTACCTGGCGCGGCCCGACTTTGGCGCCCAGCCGGTGGCCGACGTGCGCGACTGAAGGCGCGCGCCGATCAGGCCGGGGTCAGGTGCCCACGGCCGCCAACGCGGCCAGCGGCCCGGCCGCACGCACGCCGGCCAGCTTGTCGGCCTCTTGTGCGTAGAAGCTGCCGCCAAAGGCCAGCGCGTTGACCGACACGCCCTCGAAATGCTCGCGGCTGCGCGGCACCAGCAGCAGCCAGCCGTCGCCAATCAGCAGGTTGGAAGGCGGCAGCAGGCCGCCGGCGTCCGGCGCCAGGCCCAGCTGCTCCAGCGCCCGCGCATAGCCAGCGTGCAGGTGCTGGCCCGCGGCCTCGGGCGCCATGCCCGGCGCCACGTCGACGCGCACGAACACGTGGCGCACGGCCAGTTGCGGGTGCTGCGCGGTGGCCAGCGGCGCGGCATCGGGCGGCAGGCCGGGCAGCCACAGCGCCAGGCTGGCGTTGCCGTCGGCCTGCGGAATCCATTGCAGGTGCTTGTGGCGCTGGCTGGCACCGGCCGGCGCGCCGCCGTTGTGAAAGCCCAGGCCCCCCGCATCGACCAGCACGCGCGCCAGGGCGGCGAAGTCGCTGGCGTCCAGCGGCTCGAGCTGCTCGCGGAACGCGCGCGTGGCGATCACCAGATGCCGCTCGGAGACCGGAAACTTGTTCAGGATCGCCGTGTGCGCATCGCCCAGCGGGCCCACGGTGAGCGCCGGATCGGGCGAGGCGAAGGGGTTGAAGTTGGGGTCGCGCGGGCCGCCGGGAATCAGCGTGCGCTTGCCCGCCAGGGTCGACACCGAGCGCGCCAGAAAGCGCAGCCCGCCATCCACCAGCTCGGTCTGCTCGGTCACCAGGGGTTGCAGATCGCCCGAGGCCAGCGCGCTCTGCGCCCGCTCGTCCACCTGCCGCAGGAAATCGGTCGTCATGCCCATGCCTCCTCAATGGAACAACGAATGGCCGCGGCGCCACATGGCCTGCGGCGCCGCCCAAGGCATGGTACCCAAACCAGCGCAGCGGCTGCGTGGCGGCTCAATAGACCTGCGGCACCATCATGCTGTCGGGCACCGGGTGGCGCACGTAGTCCTCGTGGCGCACGCGCGGGGGCAGCACGACTTCGGGACGCTCGACCTCCTCGTAGGGCAGTTGCGACAGCAGGTGCGTGATGCAGTTCAGCCGCGCCTTCTTCTTGTCGTCGGCCGGCACCACCCACCACGGCGCCTCGGGGATGTGGGTGCGCTGCAGCATGTCCTCCTTGGCCTTGGTGTAGTCCTCCCAGCGGCGGCGGCTTTCCAGGTCCATGGGGCTGAGCTTCCACTGCTTCAGCGGGTCGTGGATGCGGCCCAGAAAGCGCAGGTTCTGCTCCTCGTCGCTGATGCTGAACCAGTACTTGATCAGCACGATGCCGGAGCGCACCAGCATCTTCTCGAACTCGGGCACGGTGCGGAAGAACTCCTCCAGCTCGTGGGGCGTGCAAAAGCCCATCACCCGCTCGACGCCGGCGCGGTTGTACCAACTGCGGTCGAACAGCACCAGCTCGCCGCCGGCCGGCAGGTGCGGCACGTAGCGCTGGAAGTACCACTGCGTCTTCTCGCGGGCGTTGGGCGCCGGCAGCGCCACCACCCGGCACACGCGCGGGTTCAGCCGCTGGGTGATGCGCTTGATCACGCCGCCCTTGCCGGCGGCGTCGCGCCCCTCGAACACGATCACCACCTTGCGCTTGGTGGTGGCCACCCAGTCCTGCAGCTTGCCCAGCTCGCCCTGCAGGCGGAACAGTTCGCGGAAATAGCGGCGCCGCGCGCTCTGGTAGGCGCTGGAATCGGTCATCACGCCGGCCACGGCGTCGATGTTGCGGTCTTCCAGCTCCATCTCCAGCTCTTCGTCGTAGCCGTCCAGCAGCTCGCCGCGCAGGCGGCGGATCATCTCTTCTTCGCTCACTTGGGTGTTCCCCCCGCGGTTCTTCGCAGCCCGGCACGATAGCCGGGTTGCGTGACGGTTTCGTGACTGTCACAGTCGGCGCCGCGCTGCCAGCGCGCCCGCGGCCGGATGGCGGCATACTTGCAGGGTTCGCCTTTCGATATCCCACCCTCAAAGCAAACAGGAGAAACCAGTCATGGCTCGTGAAGTCGTCGTCGTCAGCGGTGTGCGCACCGCCATCGGAACCTTTGGCGGCAGCCTGAAGGACATCCCGCCCGTCGATCTGGGCGCCACCGTGGTCAAGGAAGTGCTGGCCCGCGCTTCGGTCGAAGGCCAGGACGTCGGCCACGTGGTGTTCGGCCACGTGGTCAACACCGAACCGCGCGACATGTACCTGTCCCGCATGGCGGCCATCAACGGCGGCTGCCCCAAGGAGACGCCGGCCATGAACGTCAACCGCCTGTGCGGCTCGGGCCTGCAGGCCATCGTCAGCGCCAGCCAGGGCATTCTGCTGGGCGACTACGACATCGCCATCGGCGGCGGCGCCGAGAACATGAGCCGCGCCCCCTACGCCAGCCTGAACACGCGCTGGGGCGCGCGCATGGGCGACACGCAGCTGGTCGACATGATGGTCGGTGCCCTGCACGACCCCTTCCACAAGATCCACATGGGCGTGACGGCCGAGAACGTGGCGGGCGAGCACGGCATCAGCCGCGAGGACCAGGACGCGCTGGCCCTGGAAAGCCACCAGCGCGCCGAACGGGCCTGGGCCGAGGGCCGCTTCAAGGACCAGATCGTCCCCGTCACCCTCAAGACCCGCAAGGGCGAGGTCGTCTTCGACAAGGACGAGCACTTCCGCGCCGGCGCCAAGCTGGAGGACTTCCAGAAGATGAAGCCGGTGTTCGTGAAGGAGAACGGCACCGTCACCGCCGCCAACGCCAGCGGCATCAACGACGCCGCCGCCGCCGTGCTGCTGATGGAAGCCGGCGTGGCCAAGGCCCGCGGCGCCAAGCCGCTGGCGCGCCTGGTGGGCTACGCGCACGCCGGCGTCGAGCCCAAGGTCATGGGCATCGGCCCCGTGCCGGCCACGCAGCAGCTGCTGAAGAAGCTGGGCATGACGATCGACCAGATGGACGTGATCGAGGCCAACGAGGCCTTTGCCGCCCAGGCCTGCGCCGTCACCAAGGGCCTGGGGGCCGATCCGGCCAAGGTCAACCCCAACGGCTCGGGCATCTCGCTCGGCCACCCGATCGGCGCCACCGGCGCGCTGATCACCGTGAAGGCGCTGTACGAGCTGCAGCGCATCCAGGGCAAGTACGCGCTGGTGACGATGTGCATCGGCGGCGGCCAGGGCATCGCGGCGATCTTCGAGCGCATGTGATCGCCTGCCCCACGGGGCTACATTAAACGTAGCTTTCACGCCCGCTGGACAAGCGCCAGCGGGCGTTTTATGTTGCAACACTGCCCCAGCCGCCCCTTCCGCGCTGCTCGGTTAGGATGCAGCTTTCACCAATCTTTCACACACCTGTTTCGACGATGTTGCGCAAACTCAGCTCCCTGCTCACCCTCGGCCTGATTGCCGTGTCTGCCCAGGCCCAGACCTATCCGGCCAAGTCGATCCGCATGGTGATTCCGTTTCCGCCCGGCGGCGGCACCGACATTCTGAGCCGGCTGGTGGCGCAAAAGCTCACCGAGGCCAAGCAGTGGACCATCGTGCCCGACAACAAGGCCGGGGCCGGCGGCACGCTGGGCATCACCGAGGCAGCGCGCGGCAAGCCCGACGGCTACGACATGGTGATGGGCCAGAAGGACAACCTGGTGGTCGGTCCCTGGCTGTACAAGAGCCTGCCCTGGAACCCGGTCAAGGACTTCACGCCCGTGGCCCACGTGGCCTGGTCGCCGGTGATCATCGCCACCAGCATCAACAGCCAATACAAGACGCTGGCCGACGTGGTGGCCGCCGCCAGGGCCGCGCCCGACACCATCACCTACGGCTCGCCGGGCAACGGCACCACCATCCACCTGGCGGGCGCCCAGTTCGAGAAGGCGGCCGGCATCAAGCTGCGCCACGTGCCCTACAAGGGCTCCAACCCGGCGCTGATGGACGCGCTGGCCGGCAACGTGGACCTGCTGGTGTCGTCGGTGCCCTCGGCCATGGCGCAGGTCAAGGCCGGCAAGCTGCGCCCGCTGGCCGTCACCTCGGCCCAGCGCAGCACCTCGCTGCCCGAGGTGCCCACCGTGGCCGAAAGCGGCTACGCCGGCTTCGACATGAGCACCTGGTACGGCCTGCTGATGCCGGCCGGCACGCCCGCACCCATCGTGGCGCAAATGAACGGCGCGGTGAACCAGCTGCTGGCCACGCCCGAACTGCAAAAGGCCATCCACGACCAAGGCGCCGAGCCGCTGGCGATGACGCCCGAGGCCTTTGCGCAGCAGCTGCAGCGCGACTACCAGGGCATGGAGAAGATCGTGCGCGATGCCGGCGTGAAGATCGAGTGATCGTCACCGCCCGTCCGGCACCCGCCAACCAAAAAGCGCCCCGCGGCCAAGCCGTGGGGCGCTTTTTTCAATGCCGCGGCGCGGCTCGGGTCAGGACATCAGAAAGCCAGGGTCTTGACGCCCGGCTTCAGCAGGTGCTGGGCCACGTCGGCCGGCTTGGCAGGGGTCACGCCGGGCAGCAGGTCGCCGGGCTGCTTGCCCTTGTTGGGCAGGTACAGCGCGCACACCTCGACCTTGGCGCCGGCCTTGATCAGACCCTGCAGCATTTGCTGCGGCGTCACGTCGCGCGGCTTGAGCTTGGGGCTTTCTTCAGCCTCGGCCAGGGCGATGTCGCCGGCGGCGTCGCACAGCAGCACGCGCACCGGCGCTTTCTGCTCCAGCGCCTGGGTGGCCAGCACCAGGCCGGCGCCCTGGGCCATCACGCCGGGCGAGTGGATGGACACGAACAGTTCCTCGGCCTGGGCCGAAAGCGCGGCAGCGCCCAGCAGGGCGGCGGCCAGCACGATCTTCTTCATGGGAAAGACTCCTTCAAACGAGAGAAAACAATGGACCAGCTTCCAGCCGCCCGACGGGGGCTGGACACACAGATCCGTTGGGATGGAAAGCGAAGCGCCCGCCGGGCGGCTGCGACCGCTTCAGTTATCCATGACGGATGACCGCGCCCTGACGGGCGCATGACCAATGACAAAAGCCATCGGCCCGCACAGCGCCTTGTCATCTGTCATTGGTCATGGCGCGAAAGCGCCGGTCATCGAGCAAAGCGAAGTCATGCGCCATCTCCATGGACGGCGCCGCCGCAGGCCGTTCAGGACTCGCGCTTGCTGTTGATCGGGCAGGTGTTCATGCCCAGCAGGGTGTAGGCCGGGCAGAAGCGGAACAGCCCGGTGGCCAGCGGGACCACGCCCAGCCAGCCCCACCAGCCCACGGTGCCCGTGGCGGCCAGGGCGATCAGCACCAGGCCGACCACGATGCGCAGGATGCGGTCGATGCCGCCGACGTTGAGTTTCATGAAAGTACTCCTTTTGGTTGCAGGTTGAAGAATAACCGCACCCGCGCCCGCTTCAGGCCGGCGCGCGCTGGCGCGTGCTGCGCAGCCAGGTCAGCAGCGGCCAGGCAAACAGCGCCCCGCCCGCGGCCCAGGCCACGGCAATGCCGATCAGGTTGGCCCAGTCGACCCAGTATTTCATTTCGCCCAGGCCCGACTTGCTCCACATCGGGGTGACGAAGAAGATGACGATGCCCAGCAGCGCGCCCAGCACCACGGCCTTGGGCAGGCAGGCGCGCCAGTCGCTGCCGCGGCCGCTGCGGGCCAGCACCAGCAGCACCAGCCACAGCACGGCCAGCGCCACCAGCCAGGGCCAGATCGACAGCGCCAGCTCGTAGACGATGTTCAGCATCAGCCAGATTTCGTACATGTCGTGTTCTCCTCGGTCAATGGTGGTGGCGGCTCAGACCCGGCCCTTGAGCACGGCGATGTAGGCGGGCTTGAGCAGGCGGTACTTCATGAACCAGGCCATGAAGCTCTCCTGCAGCGGCTCGATCATCGGCAGCGAGGGCGTGAGCTTGCCGTCGTAGTCGAACTCGATCAGCATGGCCGAGCCTTCGCGCACGATCATCGGGCACGAGGTGTAGCCGTCGAAGATCTCGTCGGCCGGCTGGCCGGCGATCACGCGCGCCAGGTTGTGCGCCACCAGCGGGGCGCTCTTCTTCACCGTGGCCGCGGTCTTGCCGCGCGGCGTGCCGTTGATGTCGCCGATGCCGAACACGTTGGCATAGCGCAGGTGCTGCAGCGTGTCCTTGCTCACCTCCAGCCAGCCGCCGCCGGCCATGGGGCCCTGCTTGGCCGACAAATCGCTGTTCTTCACCGCATCGGGCGCGCGCATGGGCGGCACCACGTGCAGGAAGTCGTAGTCCACCGTGCTGCGCTCGCCCTCGGGCGTGGCAAAGGTGGCCTGGCGCGCGCCCAGGTCGACGGCCACCAGCTTCTGCAGGTAGTGGGTCTGGATGCCCAGCGCCTTCCAGCGCGCCAGCACGTTGTCGTTGACGACCTTGACGCCGAACACGGTGTCGTCGGCCAGGGCGCTGTAGAAGTCCACCTTGGACTTGTCCAGCGTGCCGGCCTGGCGCAGGCGGTCGGCCAGCATGAAGGTCATCTTCAGCGGCGCGCCGGCGCATTTCAGCGCGCCCGGCGGCAGGGTCATCACCGCCTGCCCTCCCTGCTGGCGGAAGGCGTCCATGGCCTGCCAGGTGGCCAGCGCCGCCTGTGGGCTGGCATAGACGCTGCCCATGCCGTTCTGGCCGATGGCCGCCACGTCCATGCCCTCGATCTGGTCGTAGCCCAGCAGCGGGCCCGTGGCCACCACCAGGTAGTCGTAGCCGATCTTCTGGCCGCCGGTGGTGGTCAGGCTGTTGCTGGCGGGGTCGAACTTGGCCACCATCTCCTGCACCCAGTCGACGCCGGACGGCAGAAAGTCGGCGTTGCGGTCGCGCACCTTCTCGATCGGCCACACGCCGGTGGCCACCAGGGTGTAGCCGGGCTGGTAGTTGTGCTCCTGCTTGGCGTCGATGATGGTGATCCTGGCCTGCGGCAGCAGCGCGCGCAGCCGGCTGGCCACGGCGATGCCGCCCAGGCCGCTGCCGGCAATCACGATGTGCGCCCGGCTGTTCGACGCCGGCTGGGCCTGCGCCACGGGCGCCGCCTGCAGCGCGCCGGCCGCAATGGGCGCGGCACCCAGCACACGCAGCAGCTCGCGCCGCGAAGGCCGCCGCGCGGGCGACGGGGGATCGGGTCGGTCGGTCATGGTCTGTCTCCTCAGGTCGCGGCCACCCGGCGAACAAGGCGCCGGCCGGCCATGCAAGGGGCGTGCAAAGTGGTCGCCCCGATCCCACATGATTTTTCGGACTGGCGTCGCTGGCGCTGGCGCACCGGCGACGAACTGTAAAACCTTGGTATTGTCATTGACGGTCCCGACGGCCCGGGGAGGCGGTGGCGGGGTTCTGGCCGGCGGCCGCGGCGGGCGCTTGCACCGGCCCGGGCATGGGCAGGTTTTCGCCAGCGGCCACGGGGACGAGCGTGGCATTCACCTCGCCCAGCACGGCCTCGTCCAGCCGGGCGGTCAGCGCCGCCAGCCGCAGCCGGTGCTGCACCTGGCCGGCGCGCGCCTCGGCCAGCGCCAGGCTGGCGCGGGCGTGGTCGTTCTCGGCGTTCAGCACGTCCATCAGCGTGCGGTCGCCCACCTCGCGGCCC
>JAEXBL010000429.1 GCA_023394015.1 Pseudomonadota bacterium
CGCTACACCCTGCCCGACCAGCCCTGGACCCGCCGCGCGTTCTCGCCGCAGTTCGACCAGGCCCGCACCTGGCTGCGCGGCGAATTCGAAGCCGCCGGCCTGGCCACCCGCCTGGACGCCGGCGGCAACCTGATCGGCACGCTGCCCGGGCGCGATCCCGCGCGCAAACCCATCGCCACCGGCTCGCACTGCGACACCGTGATGAGCGGCGGCCGCTACGACGGCATCATCGGCGTGCTGGCCGGCATCGAAGTGGCCCACACGCTGCGCGAACACGGCGTACAGCTAGAGCACCCCTTCGAGGTCATCGATTTCCTGTCCGAAGAGCCCAGCGACTACGGCATCTCCTGTGTCGGCAGCCGCGCGCTGTCGGGCCAGCTGAGCGCCGACATGCTGGCCTCGCGCAACCCCGGGGGCGAGACGCTGGCCGAAGGCATCGCCCGCATCGGCGGCGACCCGGCGGCGCTGGGCGCGCCGCTGCGCCGCGCCGGCGAAACCGCGGCCTTCGTCGAACTGCACATCGAACAGGGCCCGGTGCTGGAAAGCCGCGGCCTGCCCATCGGCGTGGTCACCAACATCGTCGGCATCCGCCGCGTGCAGATCACGGTGCAGGGCCAGCCCGACCACGCCGGCACCACGCCCATGGACATCCGCCGCGACGCGCTGGTGGGCGCGGCCCGCATCATCGACGCCGCGAACCGCCAGGCCAGCGCCGCCAGCGGCAATCCGCATTACGTGGTGGCCACGGTCGGGCGCCTGTCGATGACGCCCAACGCCGCCAACGCGGTGCCCGGCCTGGTCGAACTGACGCTGGAAGTGCGCAGCGACAGCGACGCGGTGCTGGACGCCTTTCCCGAAACCCTGATGGCCGGCGTGGCGCAGGACCTGAAGGCGCTGCGCCTGTCGGCCGGCTGGACCCAGCTCAGCCGCGCGCGGCCCACCGACTGCGCGCCGCTGGTAATGGACGCGGGCGAAGCCGCCGCCGGCCAGCTGGGCTACGCCAGCATGCGCCTGCCCCGCGGCGCCGGCCACGACGCGGTCTACATGGCGCCCACCGGCCCCATCGGCATGATTTTCATCCCTTGCCTGAACGGGCGCAGCCACTGCCCCGAGGAATCGATCGAACCCGCGCAGCTGCTGGACGGCACCCGCGTGCTGTACCAGTCCGAGCTGCAACTGGACCGCGTGCTGCGCGGCGCCTGAGACCATGGAACAGATAGAACTCAACGACAGCACCGCCGACCGCTACCTGCTCGACGCCCCCGGCCTGTCGCTGCTGGTCTTTCACAGCCGCACCTGCGGCAACTGCCGGGTCGCGCGCGAGCAGCTGCCGCGGCTGGAACTGCCGGTGGAGCGCCTGTGCTGGGTGGACGCCGGCGAGAACGGCGGCCTGGTCGAGCGCTACGAAGTCTTCCACCTGCCCGCCATGTTCGTGACCCGCGACGGCGCGTTCTTCGGCCCGGTGCAGGCCAGCCTGGCGGAATGGGACCTGCGCCAGCAGATCGGCCTGGCCCTGGACAGCTATCCGGCGGAACTGCCATGAGCGCGCTGCCGGCTCCCCGGCCGCTGCGCCAGCCGCTGGACGCGCTGGCGACCGGCGCCATGCTGCTGCTGTGCGTCTGCTGGGGCTTCCAGCAGATCGCGATCAAGCTGGTGGCCGACGACGTCGCGCCCATCATGCAGATCGGCCTGCGCTCGGCCTTCGCGGCGCTGGTGCTGGCCGCGGTGGTGTGGCGGCGCGAGGGCGCGCAGGCCGTGCGCGACGGCACCGCCCTGCCCGGGCTGGTGGTGGGTCTGCTGTTCGCCGGCGAATTCCTGTTCGTGGCGCAGGGCCTGGTCTACACCACCGCCTCGCACATGTCCGTGTTCCTGTACACCGCGCCCATCTTCGCCGCGCTCGGGCTGCACTGGCTGCTGCCCGAAGAGCGCATGAAGCCGCTGCAGTGGCTGGGCGTGGCGATCGCGTTCTGCGGCATCGCCATCGCGTTCCTGGGCAAGGACCGCCCCGAAGGCCAGGCCGGCGCGCCCGACATGCTGCTGGGCGACGCGATGGGCCTGCTCGCCGGCCTGCTGTGGGGCGCCACCACCGTGGCGATCCGCAAGACCTCGCTGTCCGAGGCCGCGCCCGCCAAGACCCTGCTCTACCAGATGGCGGTGGCGGCGGTGGCGCTGCTGGCCTACGCCGCGGCCACCGGCAGCGACGGCTTCCGCTACACGCCGCAAGCGCTCGCCAGCGTGGCCTTCCAGTGCGTGGTGGTGGCCCTGTCCAGCTACCTGGCCTGGTTCTGGCTGCTGCGCCGCTACCTGGCCTCGCGCCTGTCGGTGCTGTCTTTCATGACCCCGCTGTTCGGCGTGAGCTTCGGCGTGCTGATCCTGGACGAGCCGCTGGACGCCGCCTTCGTGCTGGGCGCGGCGCTGGTGCTGTCCGGCATCACGCTGGTCAGCGGCGCGGAACTGCTGCGCGAGAAGCTGCGCCGCGTGCGCTGATCAGGCCCGGCGCCGGCGCGGCGCCGCGTCCAGGTTCAGCACGATCAGCGCCGCCCCCGCCAGCACCAGGGCGAAGCCCCACCAGTCCATGGCGGCGGGCCGGTCGCCCACCAGCGCCATCGCGCCCAGCACGCCCACCACCGGCACCATCAGCGTGGTCAGCGTGGCCACCGTGGCGCTGACCCGCTCGCTCAGCACGAACCAGAGCCAATAGGCCACCGCCGTGCCCAGCACGATGTGAAACGTCAGCGCGCCCGCGACGCGTCCGTTCCAGCCGTGCATCGGAAAGCGTTCGCCGGACAGCAGCACGCCCGCCAGCGCGCAGCCCGCGCCCACCACCAACTGCCAGGCCGTGACCACGATGCGGTGGCCGGCCACCGGCCGCGCCTTCAGATAGACCGTGCCGGCGGCCCAGCCGAACGCCGCCACCAGCGGATACACCAGGCCCAGGGCCGCCGCCGCGTCATGCCCGCCGAAGACCGCGCGCAGCACCGGCCATGCCAGGATGGCCACGCCGGCCGCGCCCAGCGCGAGCGCCAGCGCGCGGCGCCGGTCCAGCC
>JAEXBL010000130.1 GCA_023394015.1 Pseudomonadota bacterium
CGGAAGGATTGATCCGGGTCTCCATCGGGCTGGAGCACGAAGAAGACCTGATCGCCGACATGGAACACGCGCTGCGCAGCTGCTGAGTTCAGGCGGGCAGCCGGCGGCGGTTGAGCAGCACGAACGCCGCCGTGGCCAGCAGCAGCAAGGTGGCCGTGGCCAGCACGGCGGCGTAGCCGGTGTCGAACGCGCCGCGGGCCAGCGCCGCCAGCGCGGCGCCCAGGTCGGCCGGCACGTGCTCGGCCACGATGAGCGCCTGGTCCAGGCTGTCGCGCGCGGCCTCCGCGGGCAGGCCCGCCGGCACGTCCAGCGCGTGGGCGTACACGCCCGACAGGATGGAGCCCATCAGCGTGACGCCCAGTGCGCCGCCCAGCTCGTAGGACACCTCTTCGATCGAGGCCGCCATGCCGGCGCGCTCGGGCGTGGCGCTTTGCATGATGGTGCTGGAGGCCGCCGTCATGGTGGCGCCTATGCCCAGGCCCAGCACGCACAGGCTGGCCATCTGGGGCAGGATGGAAGCGTCATAGCTGAGCAGGTAGCCGGCCATGCCGGCGCCCGAGACCAGCAGCGCCAGGAACAGCAGGCGCGGTCCGTCGACGCGTCCCAGCAGCCAGCCCGCCAGCGGTCCGGACACGAAGGCGGCCAGCGACAGCGGCAGGATGAAGAGCGCGGCCTCCAGCGGCGACTTGCCCATGACGAGCTGCAGCCGCTGGCTGAACACCAGCTCCATGCCCAGCAGCGCGGCCGCGGCGAACAGCGCCGCCGCCACCGCCGACGAGAAGGCGCGGTTGCGGAATATCGCAAAGTCGATCAGCGGATAGGGCCGCCCGCGCTGGCGCCGCGCGAACACCGCGAGCAGCGCCGCGCCCGCGGCGCAGGCCAGCGCGGCGTGAGTCCACGAGGGCGCGGGCTTGCCCAGTTCCTTGAGCGCGTAGGCGCACAGGATCAGCCCGGCCATCACCTGCAACGAACCGACCAGGTCCCACGGACGCCCGGTCTGCGGCCGGCTGGCCGGGATGCAGCGCCACGCCAGCGGCAGGGCCAGCAGCACGATGGGCACGTTGATCAGAAACACCGAGCCCCACCAGAAATGCGCCAATAGCGCGCCGCCGATGACCGGGCCGATGGCCGCGCCGCCCGAGGCCACCGAGGCCCAGATGCCGATGGCGACCGCGCGCTCGCGCTCGTCGGCGAAGGTCAGGCGCAGGATGGACAGCGTGGCCGGCATCATCATGGCCGCGCCCACCGCCAGCAGCGCGCGCGCCGCGATCAGCGCGGCCGCGCCGGGCGCATAGGCGGCGGCCAGCGAGGCCACGCCGAACACCGCCAGGCCGGCCATGAACAGGCGCTTGTGGCCCAGCCGGTCGCCCAGCGTGCCCATGCCCAGCAACAGGCCCGAGACCACCAATGCGTAGATGTTCACGATCCACAGCTTGGCCGAGGCGCCGACGTTCAGTTCATGCGTCAGGCGCGGCAGCGCGGTGTAGAGCACGGTCATGTCGACCACGATCAGCAACAGGGCGCTGGACACGATGGCCAGCACCAGCCAGCGGCCGGGCGCGGCCGTGGCGACAGCGTTCGGTTCAGTCCGCTGCATGGTTCCACTCCTTCAAGAGGCGCTATTATTCATCAGGTAATTCGTACGAAAAAGTTTGATTTCATCTATTTAGTAGATGGATAACGGGAGAACCGCATGCAATGGACGCTGGAGCAGCTGCGCCAATTCGTGGCCGCGGCGCAGGCCGGATCGTTCTCCGCGGCCGCGCGCCAGCTGGGCCGGGCGCAGTCGGCCGTCAGCACGTCGGTGGGACTGCTGGAGGCCGACCTGGGGGTGGAACTGTTCGACCGCTCGCGGCGCAACGCCACGCTGACCCCGGCCGGCGAGGTGATGCTGCAGGAGGCGCGCGAACTGCTGCGCCAGGCCGGCGGGCTGGAACAGCGCGCGCTGGCGTTCGCCGGCGGGCGCGATGCGCGCCTGTCGATCGCGCTGGACGAGGCCTTGCCGCATCTGGTGCTGGGCGCCTTGCTCAAGGAACTGGCCGAGCGCTTTCCGGCGCTGGAGCTGACCCAGCTGAACGGCACCGCCACCGAGGTCGCCGACTACCTGCGCCAGGGCCGCGCCAGCCTGGCCTTCCACCTGGACCGGGGCGATCCTGGCCCGTCCTTTGCGCATCGCCGCCTGGGCGACGTGGCGCAGGGCATTTTCGTGGCTCGCGGGCATCCGCTGGCCGCGCTGCCCGCCGCCGGGCGCAGCGACCTGGCCCGGCACCGGCAACTGGTCATGCAGATGGATGGCGTCGACGACCTGGTGCTGAGCCCCACGGTATGGCGCGCCGACAGCTGCTACGCCATCGCGGCCATGGCGGCCGACGGCGTGGGCTGGGCCATCCTGCCGCTCAATATCGCGGAGTACGAAGGCAATCGCCAGGCGCTGATCCGGGTGCCCAGCGAGGACCTGTCGCTGCCGATGCTGCCGGTGCGCAGCCTCTGGCTGCAGGGCGGCAGGCTGGGCGAAACCGAGAGCTGGATGCAGCAGCGCATGGAGCAGCTGCTGCGCGAGCAACTGCGCGCCGGGGCGCGCTAGCGCAACAGCGCGCTGACCAGGTCGCCGTCGCTGCGCCCGCCCTGGGAGAAGTCCAGCGCGGTCTGCACGTGTTCCAGGTGCGCGTCCATCAGCGAGCAGGCGCGCTCGGCGTCGCCGGCGCGGGCCGCGTCGATGAACTCCTGGTGTTCGCGCGACGAGCAGCTCGCGTCGCGCGAGCTCTGGTAAAGCATGGTGATCACGGCGCTGCGGGCCGACAGCTCGCGCAGCATGCCGGTCAGCACCGAATTGCCGACCACCTCGGCCAGCAGGATGTGGAAATGGCCCAGCAGCTGGTTGCGCGCCTGCACGTCGCCGCCTTCCAGCGCGCGGCGCTCGGCCGCCAGGTGGGCGTCGATGCGGCGGTAGTCGGCGGCCGTGGCGCGCGCCACGAATTCGCGCGCCAGCGCGGCCTCGAGGATGCGGCGCACGGCGTAGACCTCGCACGCCTCGTTGGCGTCGGGCTTGCTGACGAAGGCGCCCTTGTCGGGAACGATCTGGATCAGCTTGTCCTTGGACAGCATGAGCAGCGCGGCGCGCACCTTGGTGCGGCTGACCTGGTAGACGCGGCCCAGCGCCTCTTCGCGCAGGCGGGTGCCGGGCGGAAGCTGGTGCGCCACGATGGCGGCCGCCACTTTCCTGGCGATGTCGTCGGCGCTGAGATCGGTGGGGACGTCCTGGGG
>JAEXBL010000136.1 GCA_023394015.1 Pseudomonadota bacterium
AGAATCGACGCACCCACTACAGGTTGTGGGTTGAACCCGGACTGAACACTAGATATAGTGTTCGTGCTCGCAGCGCCGCGCCCGAACAAAAAGCACATCCAGCGCGCCATTTCCCTGCGTGGCCCCCGCCCGACAACCGCTTACCGAGAGGACTTCATGCACACTGCCCGCGCCACCGCCCCTGCCACCCACTCCGCCACGCCCCCACTCCAGCCGGCCACGTCCGGCGCCACGCCGGCCCCGCAGGTGCTGGCGCACTACCAGATCATCCGCCGCAACGGCGCCGTGGTCGCGTTCGAGCCCAGCAAGATCGCCGTCGCCATGATGAAGGCCTTCTTGGCCGTGCACGGCACGCAAGGCGCCGCCTCGGCCAGCGTGCGCGAGGTGGTGGACGAGCTGACGCAGACCGTGGTGCGCGCGCTGATGCGCTCGCGCCCGAGCGGCGGCACCTTCCACATCGAGGACGTGCAGGACCAGGTCGAGCTGGGCCTGATGCGCGGCGGCCACCACGAGGTGGCGCGCGCCTACGTGCTGTACCGCGAGCGCCGCGCGCAGGAGCGCGCCCAGCAGAAGGCTGCCGCCACGCCGGCCGCACCGGTGCTGCACGTGCTCGACAAGGGCGAGCGCGTCGCGCTCGATCAGCCGGCGCTGGAGGCGCTGTTGGCCCAGGCCTGCAGCGGCCTCGACGCCGAGGTCCGGCCCGAGCCGATCCTGACCGAAACCCTGCGCAACCTGTACGACGGCGTGCCGGTGGAGGAGGTCTACAAAGCCGCCATCCTGGCCGCGCGCACGCTGATCGAGAAGGAGCCCGACTACAGCTACGCCACCGCGCGCCTGCTGCTGCACACCATCGCCAAGGAAGTCCTGGGCGAGACCGTGAGCCTGCCGCAACTGGCCGAGTGCTACGCCGACTATTTTCCGCAGTTCATCAAGAAAGGCGTCGAGAGCGAGCTGCTCGACGAGCGCCTGCTGCAGTTCGACCTGGCGCGCTTAGGAAGGGCGCTCAAGCCCGAGCGCGACCTGCGTTTCGACTACCTCGGCCTGCAGACGTTGTACGACCGCTACTTCCTGCATGTGCGCAAGACGCGCATCGAGCTGCCGCAGGCCTTCTTCATGCGCGTGGCCATGGGCCTGGCGCTGAACGAGATCGACCGCGAGGCGCGCGCCATCGAGTTCTACGAGGTGCTGTCCAGCTTCGACTTCATGAGCAGCACGCCGACGCTGTTCAACAGCGGCACGCTGCGCTCGCAGCTGTCGAGCTGCTACCTGACCACGGTGCCGGACGACCTGGACGGCATCTACGAGTCGATCAAGGAAAACGCCCTGCTGTCCAAGTACGCCGGCGGCCTGGGCAACGACTGGACGCGCGTGCGGGCCCTGGGCAGCCACATCAAGGGCACCAACGGCGAATCGCAGGGCGTGGTGCCCTTCCTCAAGGTGGTCAACGACACCGCCGTGGCCGTCAACCAGGGCGGCAAGCGCAAGGGCGCGGTCTGCGCCTACCTGGAAACCTGGCACCTCGACATCGAGGAGTTTCTGGAGCTGCGCAAGAACACCGGCGACGACCGCCGCCGCACGCACGACATGAACACCGCCAACTGGATCCCCGACCTGTTCATGCGCCGGGTGATGGAGAAAGGCGACTGGACGCTGTTCTCGCCCTCCGACGTGCCCGATCTGCACGACAAGTTCGGCGCCGAGTTCGAGGCCGCCTACACCGCCTACGAAGCGCGCGCCGCGCGCGGCGAGATCAGGCCAGCCAAGACCCTGCCGGCGATCGACCTGTGGCGCAAGATGCTGTCGATGCTGTTCGAGACCGGCCACCCCTGGATCACCTTCAAGGACGCCTGCAACCTGCGCAGCCCGCAGCAGCACGCCGGCGTGGTGCATTCCAGCAACCTGTGCACCGAGATCACGCTCAACACCAGCGACACCGAAACCGCCGTGTGCAACCTCGGCTCGGTCAACCTGCTGCAGCACCTCCAGGACGGCGGCATCGACCACGACAAGCTCAAGCGCACCGTCGCCACGGCCATGCGCATGCTCGACAACGTGATCGACATCAACTACTACGCGGTCAAGAAGGCGCGCGACGCCAACCTGCGCCACCGCCCGGTGGGCCTGGGCCTGATGGGTTTCCAGGACGCGCTGTACGCGCTACGCATTCCCTATGCGTCCGACGCCGCCGTGCAGTTTGCCGACGAATCGATGGAGGCCATCTGCTACCACGCCTACTGGGCCAGCACCGAGCTGGCGGCCGAGCGTGGACGCTATTCCAGCTACAAGGGCTCGCTGTGGGACCGCGGCGTGCTGCCGCTGGACACGCTGGAGCTGCTGCAGCAGGCGCGCGGCGGCTACGTCGAAGTCGATCGCTCGGCCACGCTGGACTGGGACGCGCTGCGCCAGAAGATCGCCCGCGACGGCATGCGCAACAGCAACTGCGTGGCCATCGCGCCCACCGCCACCATCAGCAACATCATCGGCGTCGACGCCTCCATCGAGCCCTGCTTCGGCAACCTGTCGGTCAAGAGCAACCTGTCGGGCGAGTTCACCGTCATCAACCAGTACCTGGTGAAGGACCTGAAGCGGCTCGATCTGTGGGACGACGTGATGGTGATGGACCTGAAGCACTTCGACGGCTCGCTCGCCCCCATCGACCGCGTGCCGGCCGAGATCAAGCAGCTTTACGCCACCGCCTTCGAGATCGAGCCGCAATGGCTGGTGGAGGCCGCCGCGCGGCGCCAGAAGTGGATCGACCAGGCGCAGAGCCTGAACATCTACATGGCCGGCGCCAGCGGCAAGAAGCTCGACGACACCTACAAGCTGGCCTGGCTGCGCGGCCTCAAGACCACCTACTACCTGCGCACCACCAGCGCCACGCAGGCCGAGAAGTCCACCGTGCAATCG
>JAEXBL010000203.1 GCA_023394015.1 Pseudomonadota bacterium
GGCCTGGGTGGCGGTGGTGTGGGACGGGGCTTGGGTGGCGGTGGTGCAGGCACCGGAGGCGGCGGAGCGGGCGGGGCCGGCTCGGGGGCTGGCGGGGCCGGCGGCGGCGGGGCGATGAATTCCGCCAGGATCTGCGCCGGCACGATCAGCTCGGCCGGCGCGCGCTGCAGGCCCTGGTTGAAGGCCCACAGCGCCACGCCATGCAGCAGCAGAACGCTGCCGACGATGGCGGCGTTGCGGCCCGTGCGTGGTGCGACCGGTGGCGGTGGGGGACTCGTGGGCATGGACAAGGCAACAGCAAGGCGACAGCGCGGCCGCCATGGGCCGCGACGGACCAAGAATAAGATGAAATCAGCGGCGGGAGGAGCGGTCGGTCATGCCGGCGAAAACCCAGGCCAGACCGCAAAGTACCGCGACCAGGCTGCCCAGGACGGCCCACAAGGCGGTGGTGGTGGCAGCCATCAGACGCGCACCTCCCGTGGCCCGGTGGCGGTGGTGGCCTGGTGCAGCGCGGCTATGGGATGGGCGGGCGCGCACTGGGCGACCAGATCGCGCGCGCAATCCTCGCAGCGGCCGCAGCAGGTGGCCACGCCCAGTTCGAGCTGGATGTCGTCGAAGCTCATGCCGCTGTGGGCGGAGCGGACGATGTCCCGGTCGGACACACGGTTGCAGACGCAGACGATCATGGGGCGGGCCTTGGGAAGAGCGTTGAAGCCATGGCGCGATATTAAATGCGAACCATTCTCATTGTCAATCACTATGTTGACGATAGGTGTATTGGCAACACGGCGCGCTCGTCTCGGTGCCAAGGGCGAGGGCCGTGAGCGCGTCGGCGCCGCGGCAGAGCCAGTCACCGGCGCATGAAAAAGGGGCCTTGGGGCCCCCGGTGCATGCAAGATGGTGCGCGGCGCGTCAGCTGTCCGCGGCCCCCATCTGGGACTGCAGGTAGTTCTGCAGGCCGACTTTGTCGACCAGCTCGATCTGCGTTTCCAGAAAGTCGATGTGCTCTTCGGTGTCGTCCAGGATCTCCTGCAGCAGGTCGCGCGAGACGTAGTCGCGCACGCTTTCGCAATGCTGGATGCCGTCCTTGATGGTGGCCTGCGCCGCCTGCTCCAGCTTCAGGTCGCAGGCCAGCAGCTCGGGCACGTCCTCGCCCACCATCAGCTTGCCCAGGTCCTGCAGGTTGGGCAGGCCGTCGAGCATGAAGATGCGGTCCATCAACTTGTCGGCGTGCTTCATCTCGCCGACGGACTCTTCATACTCCTTGCGTGCCAGCCGGTCGAAGCCCCAGTGCTTGAGCATGCGGTAATGCACAAAGTACTGGTTGATGGCGGTCAGCTCGTTCTTCAGCTGCGCCTGCAGGTGTTCAATGACTTTCTGGTCGCCTTTCATCCTGAGCTCTCCAAGGTCGTTGGCAGAAGCAGACCATTCTAGAAGCCGGCCGCGCGCGGCGCGTCAGCCTATTTGCCCCAGCGTCTTGCGCAGCCGGGTCTGTGCGATCCAGAAGAATACCGAGCCGGTGACGATGATGGCCATCAGCGACGGCCACACCGTCTGCAGTCCCGCGCCGCGGAACAGCACGCCCTGCGCGAAGCTGACGAAGTGGATGGTGGGCGCGACCGACATGACCATGCGCACCAGCTCGGGCATGCTTTCGGTGGGGGTGATGGCGCCCGACAGCACGATCAACGGCAGCAGCACCAGAATCGCCAGCAGGCCGAACTGCGGCATGCTGCGCGCCAGCGTGCCCAGAAAGATGCCGAGCGCGGTGGTGGCGAACAGGTAGATCAGCGTGCCCAGCGCGAACAGCGTGATCGAGCCGCTGATGCGCACGTCCAGCACGCCCTGCACCATGACGATCAGTGCGAACAGCGCGCTGGCCAGCACCACCACGCTCATGCTCCAGACCTTGCTGAGCATGATTTCCAGCGGCGTCACCGGCATCACCAGCAGGTGTTCGATGGTGCCGTGCTCGCGCTCGCGGATCAGCGCTGCGCCGGCCAGCACGATGGACAGCAGCGTCAGGTTGTTGATGATGCTGGTGATGCCGCCGAACCAGGAGGCGTACAGGTTGGGGTTGAACTTGACGTGCGTGACCAGGTGCGCCGGCAGCGGCAGGCCGCCACCGCCGCGGTGGCCTTGCAGCCAGGCCATCAGCTCCTCGGCCAGGATGTTCTGGATGTAGGTCGAGCCGACCAGGGCCTGGCTCTGGCGCGTGGCGTCCACGTTGAGCTGCACGGCGGGGTTGCGACCGTCCTTCACGTCGCGCTGGAAGTTGGGCGGGATGTTCAGCACGAAGGTGTCCAGGCCCATGTCCATGCCGCGGTCCATGTCGGCGCGGCTGATCAGGCGCGGCGACCGGAAGTAGGGCGGCTGCAGCGCATCGATCAGCTGGCGCGAGAGTGGCGACTGGTCTTCGTCCACCACCGCGATGGCGGCGTTGCTCAGGCTGTCGGGCTTGGCGCGCGCGTCGGCCAGCACGGCACCGGTGAACATGAACACGATCACCGCCAGCAGGGCGTAGTCGCGCAGCAGGCTGTAGAACTCCTTGACGCCCAGGAAGTAAACGTTCTTCAGCCCGCGCCCGAGCGGGTTGCCGGCCGACGCCTGGAGCGTTCTGTTGTCGGGAAGTGCTGGCGATCCATTCATATCAGTGATCCAGGACGCCGTCCGTCTCGTGCAGGACGGGATATCGAGGAGAGAGCCCGAGGGCCGCGGCGCAGGCCATGCGCAGGCACCCATGGGCGGGGTTCCCCCCGGCCATCGGGTGCGTCCCCCTCCCGCAGGAGAGGGGGAAAGCCTGCCCCGGACCCGATCCGGGGGCGCTGCAGGCGACTCAGAAGGTGTTTCATTTCACGCCTCCTGTTTCTTCAGCAGCAGCCAGGACAGCAGGGTCAGCACCGGCACCATCAGCAGCATGGGCCAGAACGCGCCCATCAGGTCGCCAAAGCCGAGTGCCTTGGAGAACGCGCCGCGGCTGATGGTGAGGTAGTGCGCCGTCGGGTAGAAGCTGCCGATGATCTTGCCCATGCCGTGCATCGAGGCCACCGGGTCGATCACGCCCGAATACTGGACGGCCGGGATCATGGTGGCGATGGCCGTGCCGGCAATGGCCGCCACCTGGCTGCGCGTGAGGGTGGAGGCCAGCAGGCCCATGCCGGTGGTGGCCGTCACATACAGCACCGTGGCACTCAGGTAGGCCAGCAGGCTGCCCTTGAACGGCACGCGGAACTGCAGCACGGCCTGTGCGAACAGCAGGGCAAAGCTCAGCAAGGCCAGGCCGATGTAGGGCAGCTGCTTGCCCAGCAGGAATTCCAGCTTGGTCACCGGCGTGGTGTACATGTTCATGATGGAGCCCAGCTCCTTCTCGCGCACCACGCCCAGGGCCATCAGCATGGCGGGGATGAACACCAGCAGCATCGGGATCACGGCCGGCACCATGGCCACCAGGCTTTGCAGGTCGGGGTTGTAGCGAAAGCGCACGGCCACCTGGGCCGGCGTGGGCAGCTCGCGCCCGGTGGCCTGCTGCACCCATTGCGACAGCGTGGCCAGGTGCATGCCCAGGGCGTAGCCGCGGATGGTTTCGCCGCGCAGGGGCATGGCGCCATCGACCCAGGCGCCGATTTCGGGCTGGGCGCCGCGCTGCAGGTCGCGGCCGAAGCCGGGCGGTATCTCGATGGCCAGGGCCAGTTCGCCGGACTGCATGCGCGCGTCCAGCTCCTGCGGGCTGTGGATGGCCGGCCGCTCGTTGAAGTAGCGCGAACCCGTCAGCTGCAGTGTGTAGTCGCGGCTCAGGTGGCTTTGGTCCTGGTCGTACACGGCGTAGTTCAGGTGCTCCACGTCCATGGTGATGCCGTAGCCCATCACCAGCATCAGCAGCACGCTGCCCAGCAGCGCCATGGCCAGGCGGATCGGGTCGCGGCGCAGCTCCAGCACCTCCCGGTAGCTGTAGCTCAGCAGGCGCTGCAGGCTGAAGCGGGGCTGCCGGGCACGCGCGGTCACGCTGGCCGGCTCGGGGGGCGGTGCCGGCGCAGCCACGGCCACGGTCTCGGTCGCGGGCGCTGTGCTGGCGGGTTCGGTTTCGCCGATGGCGTCTTCCAGGTAGCCGATGAAGGCGTCCTCCAAGCTGCGCGCGCCGCGCGCGGCGGTCAGCGCCTGCGGCGTGTCGCTGGCCAACACCTTGCCAGCGTGCATCAGCGAGATGCGGTCGCAGCGCTGGGCCTCGTTCATGAAGTGGGTGGAGATGAAGATGGTGACGCCGTCGCGGCGCGACAGGTCGATCATCAGCGCCCAGAATTCGTCGCGTGCGACCGGGTCCACGCCCGAGGTGGGTTCGTCCAGGATCAGCACGTCGGGGTGGTGCAGCACGGCCACGGCCAGCTGCAGGCGCTGGCGGATGCCCAGCGGCAGGCTGCCCGGCTGCTGGTCGAGCACCTCGGTCAGGCCGAAGCGCGTGGCCAGTTCGTCCAGGCGCGGCTGCACCTGCTCGGGCGGCAGGTGGAACAGGCGCGCGTGCAGGCGCAGGTTCTGCGCCACCGACAGCTCGGCATACAGCGAGAACGCCTGGGACATGTAGCCCACGCGGCTGCGCGTGGCCATGTTGGTGGCGTCCATGTGCTGGCCCAGCAGCAGGGCCTCGCCGGCGCTGGGCTCCAGCAGGCCAGTGAGCATCTTCATGGTGGTGGACTTGCCGCAGCCGTTGCTGCCCAGAAAGCCGAAGATCTCGCCGCGCCGCACTTGCAGCGTCACGTCCTGGACGGCCACGAAGTCGCCGAACTGCTTGCGCAGGCCGCGCGCCTCGATCACCACCTGCTGCTCCTCCGCCGGCAGGGGCGGGATCGTCAGCGCCTGGTGGCCATGCAGGCGCTCGGGCGGCAGCAGGGCCAGAAAGGCCTGCTCCAGGTCGCTGGCGCCGGTGCGCGCCAGCAGCTCCTGCGGGCTGCCGGTGGCCAGCACCTGGGCCGCGTCCATGGCGATCAGCCAGTCGTACTGCTCGGCCTCTTCCATGTAGGCGGTGGCGACGATCACGCTCATCTGCGGGCGCTCGGCGCGGATGCGGTCGATCAGCTCCCAGAACTGGCGGCGCGACAGCGGATCGACGCCGGTGGTCGGCTCGTCGAGGATCAGCAGGTCGGGATCGTGGATCAGCGCGCAGCACAGGCCGAGCTTCTGCTTCATGCCGCCGGAGAGCTTTTGCGCCGGACGGTCGGCAAAGCGCGACATGCCGGTGCTGGCCAGCAGGGTGGCGATGCGCTGGCGCCGCTCGGCCTTGTCCTGGCCGAACAGGCGGCCAAAGAAGTCGATGTTCTCGAACACCGACAGGGTGGGGTACAGGTTCTTGCCCAGGCCCTGCGGCATGTAGGCGATGCGGCTGCAACTCAGGCGCCGATGCTCGGCGTCGGCCATGTCGCCGCCCAGCACCAGCACCTGGCCTTGCTGGATCTTGCGCGCGCCAGCGATCAGCCCGAGCAGGGTGGACTTGCCCACGCCATCGGGGCCGATCAGGCCCACCATGCGGCCGGCGGGAATGTCGAGGTCGATGTCCTGGTTGGCCAGCACCTGGCCGTAGCGGTGCGTGAGCCCGCGCAGGCTGGCCACCACCGGGGCGGCGGCCGGGCTGGCGCCTTGCACGCGCTGGGTCATGGCAGCCTGACTTGCAGGTGCTGCGGCCATTCACGCTGGGCGTCCAGCCGCACGTGGGCCACGCCCGGCAGGCCCGACTTCACGGCCTGCTCGTAGGCCTGCAGCACTTGCGGATCGACGCGGGCCTTGACGCGGAACATCAGCTTCTGGCGCTCGTTCTGCGTCTCGACCGACTTGGGCGTGAACTGCGCGGTGCTGGCCACGTAGCTCACCGACGCCGGGATGACGTAATCCGGCGCCGCGTCGAGCACGATGCGCACCTCGGCGCCCAGGCCCACGCGGCCGGCGGCCTGCTCGGGCAGGAAGAAGCTCATGTACACGTCGTTCAGGTCGAGCATGCTC
>JAEXBL010000270.1 GCA_023394015.1 Pseudomonadota bacterium
CGAATCGCTGGGCCAGTCCGCCGCGCGCGAGCGCCTGCAGACCGCGCTGGCCGAGGCCGGCCACGCCGTGCGCCTGCAGGTCGAGATCGGGCCAGTGGGCGACAGTCCGGCGCGCCGCAACAAGATCGCCGCCGAGCAGCGCCTGAAGGCCGCCGAGGCACTGCTGATGGCCTACCCCTTCGTGCAGGAGATGCGGCGCGACTTTGGCGCGCGAATCGTGCCGGGCAGCATCAAGCCGTTGGGGCCGCTGTGAGCGTCCCGCCCGTGAACCGCATCCGCCCATGCCTGGCGGCGCTGTGCGGGCTGGGCGCGCTGGCGCTGCCAGGCCCGGCGCCGGCTGCGGAGGAGCCCGCACTGCAACCCTTCGACTTTCCGGTCCGTCCGGCCGAGCAGCGGCCCGACTGCGCGTTCGACGGCCTGGCGCTGCCGGCCGGCACGCGGGTGCTGGCAGCGGGCGCCTACGGCGGGCGCACGCTGGACGTTCAGATCGACCAGAGCGGCCACCAGGCCACGCAGATCGACGTGGCGGTGAACAGCCCGGCGCGCCCGGTGGCGCTGATGCTGGGTGCTTACGAGCCGACCATCTGGCATATCGGCTGGACGCCCGGCACGCAGATCGTCGCCGTGTTGGTCAGCGGCTACCACCGCCAGGCGCTGGCGGGGTTGGAAAAGAACGTGCCGCAACTCAACAGCTCGCACGACAACAGCGGCCCCTGCGGCCATTTCTACGTCGGCGGCCACGAGCAACTGGCGCGCCTGAACCCGCTGGCACAGCGCCTGTTCGGGCAGGCGGTGGAGAAGGTCTATCCCGCACGCCAGGGCCAGGTGGTGGTGGGCGACTCGCTGCAAGAAGGGGGGCGGCTGATCACATCGCCTGCCACACGGCCAGCATCGTTTCGCGACCCGAAGGCGCCGCTGGCCGGGACGGCCGGCATCCGGGAGGCCGTGCGCCGCGGTCTGTTGCGCCCGGCCACGGCGGCCGATGCCGACGCCTGGGCCAAGGCGCAGGCGGCGCGCGCCGGCGCCAGCGATCTGCCTCCGGTGGCCGGCCAGGACCCGGTGGCGCTGCGGGGGCCGGACTGGCGCGAAGCCTACGTGGTGCGCCGGGCGATGACCTATCCCAACGGCCTGTACGGCGCGCATGCGGTCACTTTCGTCATTCCCAAGCGCGTGCCGGTGCCCAAGGGCAATCTGGGCCACTCGGCCGTCTATGATTTCAACACCCTGTCGTGCGCCGGCCCCGGTTGCCAAGCGCACTGACGGTTTTTTACCCAAGCAGAGGACACCGATGTTCAACAAAGGACAACTTGCCGGCCTGATGAAGCAGGCGCAGGCCATGCAGGACAACCTGAAGAAGGCGCAGGACGAGCTGGCGCTGCTGGAGGTCGAGGGCGAATCCGGCGCCGGCCTGGTCAAGGTGCTGATGACCGCCAAGCACGACGTCAAGCGCGTCACCATCGACCCCAGCCTGCTCGAAGACGACAAGGACATGCTGGAAGACCTGGTCGCCGCCGCCTTCAACGCCGCCGTGCGCAAGGCCGAGGAGGTGTCGGCCGAGAAGATGGGCAAGCTGATGCCGGCCGGCATGCCGGGCATGCCTCCAGGAATGAAGTTCCCGTTCTGATGCATGACGAATGACGGCGGCTGCGCCGGCCATGACAAATGACGAATGGCTCCGTGCGCGCGGGTCGTCTGTCATTTGTCATTGAAGCCGCCAGGCGACGAAGTCATTCGTCATCCCGCATGAGCGACACCCCCAGTCTCGACACCCTGATCCAGTCGCTGCGGCGCCTGCCGGGGGTGGGCGTGCGCTCGGCGCAGCGCATGGCGTTTCACCTGCTGCAGCACGACCGCGAGGGCGCGCAGCAACTGGCGCGGGCGCTGAACGAGGCGGTGGCCAACGTGCGGCATTGCGCGCTGTGCCACACCTTCACCGAGGGCGAGGTGTGCGCCACCTGCCTCGACCCTCGGCGCGATGTCACCAAGCTGTGCGTGGTCGAGACGCCGGCCGACCAGGCGGCGCTGGAGCGCACGGCGGCGTTCAAGGGGCGCTACTTCGTGCTGATGGGCAAGCTCAGCCCGCTGGACGGCATCGGCCCGCGCGACATCGGCGTGGCCCGGCTGATCGAGCGCGCCAGCGACGGCGTGGTGCAAGAGGTGATCCTGGCCACCAACTTCACCGCCGAGGGCGAGGCCACGGCGCACGTGATCGGCCAGGCGCTGAAGAGCCGCGGCCTCACCGTCACCCGGCTGGCGCGCGGCGTGCCGGCGGGCAGCGAGCTGGAATACGTCGATCTGGGCACCATCGCCCACGCGCTGGTGGATCGGCGCTGAACGCCGCCGCTCTTTCCCGAGCGGGCCAGAACGGCTGCAGCCGCAATGTGCGGTGTCCAGGCATGCTGCAATTGAAACCAGATGAAGCTGCTGGAAACCAAGTGCTTCATTCGCCCCCGTGGTCGCACTCGCCAGGCGGTGGTGGCTAGGCATTAACCCGATTCGGGCCGCTCCCTATGCACGGGCGGGGTGGCTTGGGCTACCGTCGGACGAGCGTTGCCGACATGCCTGCCCCTGTATTTTTTTCTCCTGCTTCCGCCAGTCTGTCGCGCCGCCTGTGGCTGCAGGGCGCGGCGGTGGCGGCGCTGGGCGCGGCCGGCACCGCGCAGGCCCAGGCGCGGCCCGAAAAGCCCAGACTGACCATGGCGCTGGGGGGCAAGACGGCGCTGTACTACCTGCCGCTGGCGCTGGCCAATCACCTCGAGTACTTCGCCGCCGAGGGGCTCGAGGTGGCGCTGCAGGACCACGCCGGCGGCAGCCTGGCCGAGCAGGCGCTGCTGCAGGGCCAGGCCGACATGGCGGCCGGCGGGTTCGAGCACACCATCTTGCTGCGCCAGCGCGGCATCAACTGTCGCGCCTTTGCCAGCCTGGGGCGGGCGCCGCAACTGGTGTTCGGCGTCAGCACGCGCAGCCTGCCCGAGTTCCGCCACCTGGCGCAGCTGAAAGGGCGGCGCATCGGCGTGTCGGCCCCCGATTCGGCCACCCACTGGTTCGCCCGCCTGCTGCTGGCGCGGGCGGGGGTGTCGCCGGGGGACGTGACCTTCGTCGGCGTCGGCACCTCGGTGTCGGCCGCCAGCGCCCTGCGTGAAGGGCGCATCGACGCGATTGCCAACGTCGATCCGGTGATCAGCCTGCTGGAGTTTCGCGGCGACATCCGCGTGCTGGCCGACACCCGCTCGCTGCGCGGCACGCAGGAGCTGTATGGCGGCCCCATGCCGGGCGGCTGCGTGTATGCGCCGCAGGCCTTCGTGCTGCGCTATTCGCACACCGTGCAGGCCGTGACCAATGCCGTGGTGCGCGCGCTGAAATGGCTGCAGACGGCCGGGCCCAGCGACATCGTGCGTGCCGTGCCCGAGTCCGCCATGTCCGGCGACCGCGCCATCTACCTGGCGGCGCTGGAGAAGATGCGCGAGGCGCTGTCGCCCGACGGCCTGGCGGCCGACGAGGGCGTGGCCACGGCGCACCGCGTGGTGGCGCGGTATCCGGCGGCCGCCGCTGCGGTGCGTGCGCAGGCGCCGGGCGCCACCTACACCAACGAGTTTGCGCGCCGCGCCAAGGCCAGGTTCCAGGTGTCGGGCCTCAGCGCGGGCACGGCCGGCAGCTGACACGGTCAGGCGCCGCTGACGGCCAGGGGTGGCCGCGGTGCGCTCAGCGCTTGGGTTGGGTCTTGGGCTTGGCTTTCGGGGCCGACTTGGCCGCCGGCTTGGCCGAGGTTCTCGCGGCAGGCTTCTTGCCGGCCCTGGCCGCCGGCTGGGCGCGGCCCTGGCTGGCGCGTGCCGGCGCGCGCGTGGCGCGGGTGCTGCGCGCCTTGCCCGAGGTCGCCTGCGTGGCCCGGGCGCGGT
>JAEXBL010000283.1 GCA_023394015.1 Pseudomonadota bacterium
GTGCTGGACACCGTGCCGGCCGTGGCCGAGGTGCTGCCTGCCATCGTGGCGGCGGCGGGCCAGCGCGTGCCGGTGCTGGCCGATGGCGGCATCCGCCGCGGCACCGACGTGTTCAAGCTGCTGGCGCTGGGTGCCCGCGCGGTGCTGGTCGGCCGGCCGGTGCTGCACGGCCTGGCCGTGGCCGGCGCCAGCGGCGTCGCGCACGTGCTGAACCTGCTGCGCGCCGAGCTGGAGGCGGCCATGGTGCTGACCGGCTGCCGCAGCCTGACCGACATCGACGCCGGCCTGCTGCGCAGCGTGCCAGGGCCCTGGGGCATGCCGCCGGGCGGCGGCTTTCACCGCTCCGCCTGACGCGCCACGCTGGCCGTGGCCTTTTTCCCCATTGTTTCAACGTTCACCAAGGAGTCATTCATGCAGGCATTTCAACCAGGCAAGCGCACGCTCATTGCCATCGCCCTCGGGGTCGCGCTGAGCGCGGTCGGTCAGGCCCAGGCCCAGGACGCGGGCGTCGTCACCGTGTATTCCTCGCGCATCGAGCAGCTTATCAAGCCGCTGTTCGACCGCTACACCCAGGAGACCGGCGTCAAAATCCACCTGCTGACCGACCGCGGCGGCGCGATCGCCGAACGCCTGGCGGCCGAAGGCGCCGGCTCGCCGGCCGACGTGCTGCTCACCGTGGACATGGGCAACCTGTGGAGCGCCGCCGAGCGCGGGCTGCTGCGCAAGATCGACGCGCCCACGCTCAACGCCAACGTGCCGGCCAACTTCCGCGACCCCGGCGAGCGCTGGTGGGGCCTGTCGCGGCGCGAGCGCACGATCTTCTTCGACCCGGCCAAGGTCAGGCCCGAGCAGTTGTCGAGCTACGAAGACCTGGCCGACCCCAGGTGGAAGGGCAAGCTGTGCCTGCGCACCGGCAAGCAGACCTACACCCAGTCGCTGGTGGCGATGCTGCTGGCCAAGCATGGCGAGGCCCGGACCGAGCAGATCGTGCTCGGCTGGGTCGCCAACCTGGCCACCGACGTGTTCACCAACGATGCCAGCCTGCTGCAGGCCATCGCCGCCGGCCAGTGCCAGGTCGGCATTGCCAACACCTACTACTACGGGCGCCTGATCTCGCGCGACGCCGGCATCCAGGACAAGGTGCACCTGCTCTGGGCCAACCAGGGGCAGGGCAGGGACGGCGTGCACGTCAACCTCTCCGGCGGCGGCGTCACGCGCCACGCCAAGAACCCGGCGGGCGCACAAAAGCTGCTGGAGTGGTTGTCCTCGGTCGAGGCGCAGCAGGGCTACACCCACGGCACCTTTGAAAGCCCGGTCAACCCGCGCGTGGAACCCGACGCCATCATCCAGGCCTGGGGCACCGGCTACGCCGTCAGCCCGCTGAACGCCGCCGACATCGGCGCGCGCCAGCCCGAGGCGATCCGCCTGCTCGACCGCGGGGGCTACCGGTGAGCGCCGTGCTGCCGCGCCCCGGCGTGGCAGCGCGGCCGGGCTGGGGTGGCGGCTGGGCGCTGGCGCTGCCGGTGGCGCTGCTCACGCTGATCCCGGTGGCCACCGTGCTGGGCGTGGCCCTGGCGCCGCAGCAGCAGGTGTGGGCGCACTTGCTGCAGCACGTGCTGCCGCGCGCGACGCTCAACACCGCCGTGCTGATGGCACTGGTCGGCCTGGGCGTGCTGTGCGTGGGCGTGCCGCTGGCCTGGCTGACGGCCCTGTGCAGCTTTCCGGGCCAGCGCTTCTTTGCCTGGGCCCTGATGCTGCCGCTGGCCTTTCCGGCCTATGTGCTGGCCTTCGTGCAGATGGGCCTGTTCGAGTACGCCGGCCCGGTGCAGATCCGCCTGCGCCAGTGGTTCGGCGGCAGCGACTGGTTTCCCGAAATCCGCGGCAGCCTGTGGGGCACGGTGCTGGTGCTGTGCATGGCCTTCTACCCCTACGTCTACCTGCTGGCGCGCAACGCCTTCGCCACCCAGGGCCGGCGCGCGCTGGAGGTGGCGCGGCTGCTGGGCGAGAGCACGCCGCGCGCGCTGTGGCGCGTGTCGCTGCCGATGGCGCGGCCGTGGATCGCCGGCGGCCTGGCCCTGGCGTGGATGGAAACGCTGGCCGACTTCGGCGCCGTGGCCGTCTTCAACTACGACACCCTCACCACCGCCTTGTACAAGGCCTGGTTCGATCTGCACAACCTGCATGCGGCGGCGCAGCTGGCGGCGCTGATCGTGCTGCTGGTGCTGGTGCTGATCGCGGCCGAGCAGCGCGCCCGGGGTGGCCGCAGCTACCAGGTCGGCAGCCGCGATGGCGCGCGCATCGTGCTGCGCGGCGGGCAGCGCTGGGGCGCCTTCGCGCTGTGCGCCGGCGTGTTCCTGCTGTCCTTCGTGATACCGATCGTGCAGCTGCTGGTCTGGGCCGGCACGGTCTGGCGCGAGGAGCTGGAGCCGCGCTACTGGGACTTCGCCCGCAACACCGTGGTGCTGGCGCTGGGCACGGCCGGCATCGCCACCGCGCTGGCGCTGCTGCTGGCCATCGTCCGGCGCCGCCACCGCGACGCGGCCACCGCCTGGACCGTGCGCCTGGCCGTCACCGGCTATGCGCTGCCGGGCGTGGTGCTGGCGGTGGGCGTGTTCATCCCCATCGCCTGGCTCGACAACTGGCTGCTGGCCTGGCTGCGGCCGCTGGGCTTCGAGGGCGTTCAAATCCTCAAGGGCAGCGTGGCCACCATGCTGCTGGCCTTGTCGGCGCGCTTTCTGGCCGTGGCGCACCACGCCGCCGACAGCGCCATGCAGCGCATCACCCGCACCCAGGAGGACAGCGCGCGCCTGCTGGGCGCTGGCGGCCTGGCGCTGGTGCGCCGCCTGTACCTGCCGATGCTGCGCGGCGGCCTGCTGACGGCCTTCCTGATGGTGATGGTCGATGTGATGAAGGAGATGCCCATCACCCTGATGACCCGCAGCTTCGGCTGGGACACGCTGGCGGTGCGCATCTTCCAGCTGACCACCGAGTCGATGTGGGAAAACGCCTCGGTGCCGGCCCTGCTGATCGTGCTGGTGGGGCTGCTGCCGGTGGCGCTGATCATCCGCCAGGCCGATGCCGGGCGCTGACGGGCCAGGCAAGAAAAACGGCGCCACCCGGGCGCCGTTGGGGTGCGCGGGGCACCGGCGGCTCAGATCACCTGGGCAATCGCCTGGCAGACGTGGCCGATGTTCTTGTCGTTCAGCGCGGCCACGCACATGCGGCCGGTGTCGGTGCCGTACACGCCGAATTCGCTGCGCAGGCGCTGCATCTGCTCTTTGCTCAGGCCCGAGTAGCTGAACATGCCCACCTGGGTGGTGATGAAGCCCATGTCCTGCTGCACGCCGGCGGCCTTCAGGCCATCCACCAGCTTCTGGCGCATGGCCTTGATGCGGGTGCGCATGCCGGCCAGTTCGTCCTCCCACTGCGCGCGCAGCGCCGGGTCTTCCAGCACCATCGCCACCACCGCGCCGCCGTGCGTGGGCGGGTTGCTGTAGTTGGTGCGGATGATGATCTTGAGCTGGCTCAGCACCTTGTCGGCCTCTTCCTTGCTGGCGCAGACCACCGACAGCGCGCCGACGCGCTCGCCGTACAGGCTGAAGCTCTTGCTGAACGAGGTGGAGACGAAGCACTGCAGCCCGGCCGCGACGAACTCGCCGATCACCGCGCCGTCCTCGGCAATGCCGTTGGCGAAGCCCTGGTAGGCCATGTCGAGGAAGGGCGTCAGGCGCCCGGCCTTCACCACCTCGATCACCTGCGCCCATTGCGCCGGCGTGAGGTCGTAGCCGGTGGGGTTGTGGCAGCAGGCGTGCAGCACCACGATGGTGCCGGGCGCGGCGGCTGTCAGGTCGGCCAGCATGGCGTCGAAGTTGACCCCGCGCGTGGCGGCGTCGTAGTAGCGGTAGGTTCCGACCTCAAAGCCGGCCTGGGTGAACAGCGCGCGGTGGTTCTCCCAGCTCGGGTCGCTGATCAGCACCTTGGCGTCGGGGCTGAGCTTTTTCAGGAAGTCAGCGCCGATCTTCAGCCCGCCGGTGCCGCCCAGCGCCTGCACCGTGGCCACGCGGCCCTGCTGGACGACCTCGGAATCGGCGCCGAACACCAGCTTCTTCACCGCGCTGTCGTAGGCGGCGATGCCGTCGATGGGCAGGTAGCCGCGCGGCTTGGGCGCGTCCATCAACGCCTTCTCGGCCGCCTGCACGCAGGCCAGCAGCGGCAGCTTGCCGTTTTCGTCGAAGTACACGCCCACGCCCAGGTTGACCTTGTGGGGGTTGGTGTCGGCGGCGAACTGCTCGTTCAGGCCCAGAATCGGGTCGCGGGGGGCCATTTCGACGGCGGAAAACAAAGACATGGCGGTCAATCCTGTGCGGTGGAAGAGGGCAGGCCAGCCGCGCGCGGCGGGGCCGGGCGGCCCGCATGCGCTACGCTGGAGGGAAAACCCTTGAATTTTAGCGGCCCGCCCCGACCCGTTCTTTCGTATGACCACCATCGCAGCGGCCGAGACGCCGACCACCGGCCAGTTCGTCAGCTTCCCCGACTCGCCGTTCCAGCTTTACCAGCCCTACCCACCGGCGGGCGACCAGCCCACCGCCATCGACGCGCTGGTGGAAGGGGTGGAAAATGGCGAATCGTTCCAGACGCTGCTGGGCGTCACCGGCTCGGGCAAGACCTTCACCATGGCCAACGTGATCGCGCGGCTGGGCCGGCCGGCGATCGTGTTCGCGCCCAACAAGACGCTGGCGGCGCAGCTCTACAGCGAGTTCCGCGAGTTCTTTCCGAAGAACGCGGTCGAGTACTTCGTCAGCTACTACGACTACTACCAGCCCGAGGCCTACGTGCCGCAGCGCGATCTGTTCATCGAGAAGGACAGCGCCATCAACGAGCACATCGAGCAGATGCGCCTGTCGGCCACCAAGAGCGTGCTGGAGCGGCGCGACACCGTGATCGTGGCCACGGTGAGCGCCATCTACGGCATCGGCGCGCCCGACGACTACCTGCAGATGCGCATGATCCTGAAAGTGGGCGGCAAGCAGGACCAGCGCGAGGCCATCGCGCAGCTGGTGCGCATGCAGTACCAGCGCAACGACATGGACTTCGCGCGCGGCACTTTTCGCGTGCGCGGCGACACCATCGACGTGTTCCCGGCCGAGCACAGCGAGCTGGCGGTGCGCATGGAGCTGTTCGACGACGAGGTGGAAAGCATCTCCCTGTTCGACCCGCTCACCGGTCGCATCCAGCAGAAGGTGCCGCGCTTCGTGATCTACCCCAGCAGCCACTACGTGACGCCGCGCGAGAAGACGCTGGCGGCGGTGGAATCGATCAAGCTGGAGCTGGCCGAGCGGCTGAAATATTTCATCGACGAAGGCAAGCTGGTCGAGGCGCAACGGCTGGAGCAGCGCACCCGCTTCGACCTGGAGATGCTGACCGAGCTGGGCCACTGCAAGGGCATCGAGAACTACACCCGGCACCTGTCGGGCGCGGCGCCGGGCGACCCTCCGGCGACGCTGACCGACTACCTGCCGCGCGACGCCCTCATGTTCCTGGACGAGAGCCACCAGATGATTGGCCAGCTCAACGCCATGTACAACGGCGACCGCGCGCGCAAGACCACGCTGGTCGAGTACGGCTTTCGCCTACCCAGCGCGCTCGACAACCGGCCGCTGAAGTTCGCCGAATTCGAGCGCCGCATGCGCCAGGCCATCTTCGTCAGCGCCACGCCGGCTGATTACGAGAAGCAGCACGCCGGCCAGGTGGTCGAGCAGGTGGTGCGCCCCACCGGCCTGGTCGATCCCGAGGTGGAGGTGCGCCCGGCCACGCACCAGGTGGACGACGTGCTGGGTGAAATCCGCGCCCGGGTCGAGAAGAGCGAGCGCGTGCTGATCACCACGCTGACCAAGCGCATGGCCGAGCAGCTGACCGAGTACCTGAGCGAGAACGGCGTCAAGGTGCGCTACCTGCACTCCGACGTGGACACGGTGGAGCGGGTCGAAATCATCCGCGACCTGCGGCTGGGCGCGTTCGACGTGCTGGTCGGCATCAACCTGCTGCGCGAGGGCCTGGACATTCCCGAGGTGTCGCTGGTGGCGATCCTCGACGCCGACAAGGAAGGCTTTCTGCGCGCCGAGCGCTCCCTGATCCAGACCATCGGCCGCGCCGCGCGCAACGTCAACGGCAAGGCCATTCTGTACGCCGACCGCGTGACCGAGTCGATGAAGAAGGCCATGGGCGAGACCGAGCGCCGCCGCGCCAAGCAGATCGCCTTCAACGCCGAGCACGGCATCACACCGCGCGGCATCGTCAAGGAAGTGCGGGACCTGATCGACGGCGTTTACAGCGACAAGGGCGCCGGCACCGACGCCCAGGTGCTGGCCGCCGAGGTGGCACGCGCCCGGGTCGAGGACATGTCGGAGAAGGACGTGGCCCGCGAGATCAAGCGGCTGGAAAAGCTGATGCTGGAGCACGCGCGCAACCTGGAGTTCGAGCAGGCCGCGCGCGTGCGCGACCAGTTGCAGGTGCTCAAGCAGCGTGCCTTCGGCGCGCCCGGCACGGACAGCCTGAGCGGCCTGGCCGGGCGCAGCGCGGCATAGGGCCGCGCGCGGCGATCAACCCACGCTGAGGTTGTTGGTCACCGACTTCACGCCTTCCACCTCGCGTGCCAGGGTGGCGGCGCGCTCCTTGGCGGCTTCGGTCGGGGCCGGGCCGGTCAGGGTCACGGCGCCGTCCTTCGTGTCGACGTTGATGCGCAGCGCGCTCAGCTCGGAGTCCTTGGCCAGCTTGGCGTTGACCGAGGCGGTGATGGCCACGTCGCTGGCCAGGCCGGCGGCATCGCGCGCGCCTTCCTTGATGGCTTCGCCTGCCCGGGCGGCGCCTTCCTTCAGTTCGCGGCCGGCTTCGGCGGCGCTGGCCTGGATGTCCTGGCCGACGGCGGCGATGTCGCGGCCGACCTCTTGCGCGGCGGCCTTCAACTCGCGACCGGCCTGGGCGGCGTCCTCTTTCATTTCCTGGCCCGCGGCGGCGATGTCACGGCCCGCTTCCTGGGCCTCGGCCTTGAGCTCGCGGCCGGCTTGCGCCGCATCTTCCTTCAGTTCGCGGCCGGCCTCGGCCACGTTGGCCGCGGCCTGATCGACTTTCTGCTCGGCCTGTTCCTGCTCGCTCTTGCTGCAGGCGGCCAGGCCGGCCGCCAGCGCGACGGCCAGGGCGATCGCGGCGGGGCGGGTGTGGAGGGGGTGCTTCATGGTGGACCTTTCAGGGTTGACAAAGGGTTGGGGAAAAGGGGTGGGGCTCGGCCGGCGCCATCAAGGCGCTAGCACGTCGATCCGGTTGCGCACGGCCTGCACGCCATCGACGGCGCGGGCCAGCGATTCGGCCTTGGCGCGCGCCGCGTCGGACGCCACGCTGCCGCTCAGCCAGACCTCGCCGCGGGTGGCTTTCACCTGCACGGCGGCGTAGCGGGCGGCATCGTGCTGCGCCAGTTGCGCCTGCACGGCCCGGGCCACGGCGGCGTCGGGGGCAGCGC
>JAEXBL010000220.1 GCA_023394015.1 Pseudomonadota bacterium
CACACCGGGGTCGCCCTGCGCGACTACGTCGCGCTGTTGAGCGCCCCGCGTTTGGCGCCCAGCGTGCAAGAACCGCGCGCCACCTACCACGCCCAACACTCAACGTCCCACGCTGAACCTGCCATCGAGATCGTCCACGCCCGCGAACACAACCTGAAGAACCTCAGCGTCGACATTCCGCGCGGCAAGTTCAACGTCATCACCGGCGTCAGCGGCTCGGGCAAGAGCACGCTGGCCTTCGACATCCTGTTCAACGAGGGGCAGCGGCGCTACCTGGAATCGCTCAACGCCTACGCGCGCAGCATCGTGCAGCCGGCGGGCCGGCCCGAGGTGGACGCGGTGTACGGCATTCCGCCCACCGTGGCGATCGAGCAGCGCCTGTCGCGCGGCGGACGCAAGTCCACCGTGGGCACCACCACCGAGGTGTGGCACTTTCTGCGCCTGCTCTACGTCAAGCTGGGCGTGCAGCACTGCGTGCACGATGGTGCCGCCGTGCAGCCGCAAACGCCCGAGCGCATCGCGGCGCAGATCATGACGCGCTTTCGCGGCCAGACCATCGGCCTGCTGGCGCCCCTGGTGGTGGGCCGCAAGGGCGTCTACACCGAGCTGGCCGACTGGGCGCGCCCGCGCGGCTTCACCCACCTGCGGGTCGACGGCGAGTTTCTGCCGACCACCGGCTTTCCGCGCATCGCCCGCTTCAAGGAACACACCATCGAGCTGCCGGTGATGAGCCTGGCGGTGACGCCGGGTAACGAGGTGCAATTGCGCGAATCGCTGGCGCGCGCGCTGGAGCACGGCAAGGGCGTGGTGCATGTGCTGCACGACATCGCCGGCTTGCGCAACGCGATGGAGACGGGGCAGCCCACGGCGGGCATCGGCCGGATCGAGGTGTTCTCCACCAAGCGCGCCTGCCCGGTGTGCGCCACCTCGTACGCCGAGCTCGACCCGCGCCTGTTCTCGTACAACAGCAAGCACGGTTGGTGCCCGGACTGCGTGGGCACCGGCGTCAAGCTCACGCGCGAGCAGCGCAAGGCGCTTGACGATTCGGTGCTGGCCGACGACCAGAAGGGCCGCGAGCAGACCTTTGCCGAACCCGAGGTAGAGGACGTGGGCGACGTGGTGTGCCCGACGTGCCAGGGCACGCGGCTCAATCCGGTTGCCCGCGCGGTGCGCTTGGAGGTTGAGCGTTCGGCGTTGGGCGTTGAGGGTGGCGAGGGCGTGGCGATCACTGAACTGGCCCGCCTCAGCGTGAGCGAGTTGCGCGCCTGGTTCGACCGCCTGCAACTGCATGGCCGCGACGCCGACATCGCGCGCGACCTGATCCCCGAGATCAGGAGCCGGCTCGACTTTCTGGTGCAGGTCGGCCTGGGCTACCTCACGCTCGACCGCGGCGCGCCCAGCTTGAGCGGCGGCGAGGCGCAGCGCATCCGCCTGGCGGCGCAACTGGGCAGCAACCTGCAGGGCGTGTGCTATGTGCTCGACGAGCCGACCATCGGCCTGCACGCGCGCGACAACCAGATCCTGCTGAACGCGCTGCACACGCTGAGCGACAAGAGCAACACCCTGGTGGTGGTGGAGCACGACGAGGACACCATCCGCCGCGCTGAGCACCTGATCGACATCGGCCCCGGCGCCGGCGTGCGCGGCGGCCGGCTGTTGGCCGAGGGCACGGCGGCCGACCTGGAGGCGGCGCCCGATTCCGCCACCGGGCGCTACCTGCGCGATGCCATGCGGCACCCGATGCAGGAGCGGCGCGTGGTGCAAGCGCCGCAGCCCCTCACCCCAGCCCCCGGATCCAGTCCGGCGCCGGCGCTCTCCCCAGAGGAACGAGGGAGCGCAACCAAAAAGGGGCGCGGGAACAAGCCGGCATGGCCCCCTCTCCCGCTGGCGGGAGAGGGCAGGGGTGAGGGCAGCGGCGCCACCGCAGAGCCGTCATGGCTCACCGTCCTCGGCGCGCACCTGCACAACCTGAAGCACATCGACGTCGCCGTGCCACTGAAGCGCCTGGTGGCCGTCACCGGCGTCAGCGGCTCAGGCAAGTCCACGCTGGCGCGCGACGTGCTGCTGGCCAACGTGGCGGCCTGGGTCGGCCAGCGCGCCACCCGGGCCGGACGCGAGGCGATGGACGCCGGCAAGGCGCCGGCGCTGGCGGGTTGCACCGGCCTGAAAGGCTTCGAGGGCATCGACCGCGTGCTCGAAGTCGACCAGACGCCGATCGGCAAGACGCCGCGCTCCTGCCCCGCCACCTACATCGGCTTCTGGGACACGGTGCGGCGCCTGTTCGCCGACACGCTGGAGGCCAGGGCGCGCGGCTACGCGCCGGGGCGCTTCAGCTTCAACACCGGCGAGGGCCGCTGCCCCAGTTGCGAGGGCCAAGGCGTGCGCACCATCGCCATGAGCTTTCTGCCCGACGTGAAGGTGCCGTGCGAGGTCTGCCACGGCGCGCGCTTCAACCCCGAGACGCTGGCCGTCACCTGGCGCGGCAAGAACATTGGCGAGGTGCTGCAGATGGAGGTGGACGAGGCGGTCGAGTTCTTCGCCAGCATGCCCGCCATCGCCCACCCGCTGCAACTGCTCAAGGACGTGGGCCTGGGCTACCTCACGCTCGGCCAGCCGTCGCCCACGCTCTCCGGCGGCGAGGCGCAGCGCATCAAGCTGGTCACCGAGCTCAGCAAGGTGCGCGACGACGTCGGCCGGCGCGGCCAGCGCACACCGCACACGCTGTACGTGCTGGACGAACCCACCGTCGGCCTGCACATGCAGGACGTGGAAAAGCTCATCCGCGTGCTGCACCGCCTGGTCGATGGCGGGCAGAGCGTGATCGTGATCGAGCACGACCTCGACCTGATCGCCGAGGCCGACTGGATCATCGACCTCGGCCCCGAAGGTGGCGACGCCGGCGGCCAACTGGTGGCCACCGGCACGCCCGAAGACGTGGTGCGCGCCGGCACGCACACCGGGCGGGCGCTCAGGCCCGTGCTGTCACGCTGAAGGGCGGCCGAGGCTCCGGTCGGCCAGCAAGCGCCGCGCCAGCTCGGCAAAGCCCGCGCCGCGCTCGCCCCGCGTCACATGGCGTGGCTTGAAACGCAACTGCGCCTCGAAGCGGCGGATGTTGGCCACGCCCACGCTGTGCCTGAAATGCTCGAACATCACCTGGTCGTTGGTCGAGTCGCCCACGTAGACCCAGCGCGCGATGTCGGCCGCCAGGTCGATGCCCAGCAGCTCGCGCGCGATCCAGCACGCGCCCTGCCACTTGTCGTGCGCGCCGATCCAGCCGTTGACGTGGATGCTGCTCACGCTGGCGTTCAGCCCTTCGTCGCGCATCACCGCCACGACCCGCGCGATCTGCGCGTCGCTCAGTTGGGCGAACTCGCTGTGGTCGATGGCGATGTCGGTCTCGCGCCCGGCCGAATCCTGCGCCAGCGTGGCACCGGGTACCTCGCGCAGCACGCGCGCGGCCGTGTGCTGCAGGTGGGAAAAATTCCTGACGCGCGTGGCCTCGCTCTGTTGATACAGCTTTGACAGCTGCCCGCGCTCTTCCACCAAAGCCACGGCGCCGTTCTCGGCCACGATGGCGCGCAGCGGCCAGCGCAGGGCAAAGGGCTCGCTCCAGCCCACCGGCCGGCCGGTGACGGCGATTAACGTCAGCCCCGCGCGCTGCAGCTCGTGCAGCGCGGCCAGCGCCTCGGGCGTGATGGCCCCCTCGCTGGTCAGCGTGTCATCGATGTCGGTGAACACGCCCACCACCTGCGCCCAGGCGCCGGGTTCCAACTGCTGCAGCGGGATCAGGGCAGGGCTCCGTTCGGTCGTGCGTCGGCGCTGCACGCGCCTTCAATGCCGGGGCGGCGAGAAGCGGTCGTCATCCAGGTCGGCCAGGTCGTTGCTCAGCGGCTCGGTCGGCACGTGCTCCACGTCGTGGTGCAGAAAGGCGATCAGGAACTGGATGCCGATGATCAGCGGCAGCGCCGCCAGCATCACCGTGCCGCTGGTCGCCGGCAGGCCGCTGACACTGCTGCGCACCCATTGCACACCGCCGAACACCACACCCACCGCGCACAGCAGCAGGCCCAGCAGGCTGTACAGGCTGCCGATGTTGAAGTCGCGCAGCAGGTACAGGTAGACGTAGCGCTTGAAGAAGCGATTGGCGTGCTTGAGCATGAACTCCGGCAGCACCTTGGACACCTTCAGGCTCGATTCCTCGTCGGCGTAGACGGCGTCCATCGGCACGTCGTGCACCACGGCGCGGATGGTATTGAGGTGGTAGAGCATGTCGGTCTCGAAGAAGTAGCGCCGCTCCAGCTTGTGGATCGGCAGCTCGCGCAGCACCGCGGGGTGGATGGCGGTGTAGCCGTTGGTCGGGTCCATGATCGACCAGTAGCCGGTGCTCAGCTTGTTGATGAACGACTGCGCCGCGTTGCCGAACAGCCGGATCGGCGGCATGCCCTTGAGCGATTCGGGCCGGTAGAAGCGGTTGCCCTTGGTGTAGTCGGCCCGGCCGCGCTCGATGGGGCGGGTGAAGTGCGGAATCAGCGCCGGGTCCATCTGCCCATCACCATCGACCTTGACGACGATGTCCATGCCTTCTTCCAGCGCCGCGCGATAGCCCGTGCTCACCGCGCCGCCTACGCCCTGGTTCTCCTCATGAAACAGCACGCGCACGCGCGGGTCGTGGCACTGCTCCTGCACGAGCTGCCCGCTGTGCTGCGGGCATTGGTCGTCCACCACGTAGATGCGCTGCACCTGCGGCGGGATGCGCGCGATCACGTCCAGCACGTGGGCGCGGACCTTGTAGCTGGGGATGACGGCGGCGATGCGCGACATGCTCAGGCGCTCCCCCCGCTGGACGCGAGTGCGACGCCAGCCAGTATCAGCGAGCCCCCCACCAGCGATTGCCAAGTCAGCGGCTCGCCCAGCAACCACCACGCCAGCAGGGGCACGATGATGAAAGCCAGGCCCATGAAAGGGTAGGCGATGTGCAGCGGCGCATGCCGCAGTATCCAGATCCAGCCCAGCGTGGTCATGGCGTAGAGCCCCAGGGATGCAAGCAGCCAGCCGTTGCACAGCCAATCGGTTAGCTGTGCCTGCGCCGGCAGTGAGTTGGCGGCCTGCTTGAACATCAGCTGGCCTGCCGAGATGCACAGCACGCACAAAAGCGTCAAGGAGCTGAGGGCAATACTCATGATGTCTTCAAGGTTCGGCGTGCAGGTAGGGGTTGATGGGCACGCCATGCAAAAGGAAGTCCCGCGCGGCCTCGCCCATCGTGATCTGCCGCATCTCCATGCCTTGCCATTGCAGCGTCGTGCCTGCCGGGCAGTTGAATGTCAGCGTGATGCGGGCCACGTCCGCCGTTGGGCGCATCGTGCCGTTGGCACCAAGCATGTAGGTGGTGGCCACCCCGGAGGGTACGGCATCGATCCATGGGGTTGGCGAATACCAGTTGATCTCGTCTGCGTGAGGCTCGACCGACATGCGCACGCGCGTGCACCGAGAAGGCGCCTTGCTTGCGGGTATGGCCATCGCCAACCGCATGCGCCAAAACGCATCCTGCATCGACGTCCATGGCACAGCTTGTGAGGAGGCATCCATGGCTATCACAAGCGTCGCGGGCTCGCTCGTCAGCGTCCAGGTGGCCTCACCGGTCGGCTGCATGCCATGGCTTTCAAGCACCGCAAACTGGGTGGACGGTACCAGCGCAGCACTTGGCCCCGGGCGGTACGGGTCCAGTCGCCATGTGTCGCGGCGGACGGCGTGCGCGGTCCAGGCGTGCGCCAGATAGATCAGGGCGAGGACAGCGAGTACGCGCCAAGCCATGCCGATGCGCAAGCGCTGCGGCCAGAAGTTGCCCTGGACCCAATAGGCCACGGACAGGCCAGTCAAGGCGATCAACCAAGGTTCGATGAAATAGCTGGCATACCGTGTGTTGTAGAGGATGGGCGTCAACTGGACGGCCATGCCCAATACGGCCAGCAGCATCAAGACGTACACGAACAACTTTTGACGTGTCGTCGTGTGAGGCCCAGGCAAGCGAACGGGTTGGCTCGTCAATCCCTTGACGGTGACAGCCAGGGCGAACAGGCCGATGGCCAGCCATTCAAACGTTCTCACAATCCGTATCTTTCTGTTCAGGAACAACTCGGGCGTCGACGTGAACAGCCAGCCTTTGAGCTTGAGTCCGAAAAACGCGAGGTTGTCGGACAGGCTCGTCTGTTTCACGATTTCCATTGCCACCATGCGGTTAATGGCATCCGAGCGGATGTCAAGCGGCTGCCCGCCAGTTTCGGGTGCAACCGCCTTGGGGGCGACATCGGCATCGAAAGTGAAGTTGGAGAACGTGGGGTCGGAGCCGTTCTTGAACGGACTCACGCCGTAGTAAAGGCCAGATCCGCTGCCGGTGCCCAGACCCCAGACGTCAAAACAAACCCCGTTCTTGACGACGAAGGCCAAGGGCACAACAAGCGACACGAGCAGAGCCGCAAGCCAGGCCTTGGTCGCTTGTCGCTCGCCGGCGGGCCGATGGCGGGCCATGAGCACCCACGCGGTGAGCAGCGCCACGCATGCCACCAACATGTATTGCAGAACCGGGCGGGTGAGCAAGGTGATGTCGAGCGCCAGCACAAGCGCCGCCAGCCACCGGGCCCGAGCATCGGGGTCGGTCCACGCGCGCTGCGCCGCATACATGGCCAGTGTCAGGCCAAAAAAATACGGAGCCTCCGTCAGAACCTGGGGTGCATAACTGGCGATGTCAGGATGGAAGAGCAGCAGCGCCGTCGAGATGAACGCTGCCAGCGTGCCGCCCAGTCGTCGGACGAAGGACCAGAGCAACAGCATGCCCAACAAGAACAGCACGCCGTTGGCGATTTGAATGCTGGCCCGATCGGCGCCAAGCATCGCTGGCCAGATATAGGTCAGCGGCGGCACATGGTAGCTCTGGGGGTCGCTGGTCAAGAAGTGCCAAGGTGCGTCCAGCAGCTTTCTCGCGCTCGGCAGGTAGGTCCAGAAGGCGTCTGAGTTCAGCTCCGTATCAAGGGGCGGGTAGACGCGCTGGAGGCGCCTCGCGGCCATCCACAGCAGAAAAGTCAACAGCGCCCCCGTCACCCATGTCGAAGGTGGCGGCATGGGCTCTCGGACGATGCTTGCTGGGCGACGGGTCATGTCTGGGTGCGGAAGGTCGATGCGGAATCGGTGGAGCTGTGCCGGGCGTTCAGCCACGCTGGCGCTGCGGCCTCATGTGCCCTGCAACGCCAGGCCCGCATGCTCCCGCAGCGGGTGGAAGTGGATCTTGGGAAACCGCTCCTGCGCCAGCCGCACGTCGTAGGGTGAGGTGCACAGAAACGCCAGCGCATCGGCGGCGTCGTGGGCCATGCGCAGCGGGTAGGCGTTCTCGAACTCGCGCAGCTCGGCCGGGGTGTCGGCAGTGATCCAGCGGGCGCCGGTGTACTGGCAGCCTTCCAGGCGCACGTCGCAGTCGTACTCGGTCTTGAGGCGGTGCTGCACCACCTCGAACTGCAGTTGCCCGACGGCGCCCAGCATCATGTGGCCGCCGGCGTCGGGCTTGAAGACCTGGATCGCGCCTTCCTCGCCCAGCTGCGCCAGGCCCTGCTGCAGCTGTTTGGTGCGCAGCGGGTTCTTCAGCACCACGGTCATGAACATCTCGGGCGCGAAGAAGGGCAGGCCGGTGAATTGCAGGTTGGCGCCGTCGGTGATGGTGTCGCCCAGCTGCACGCCGCCATGCGTGGTGAAGCCGATGATGTCGCCCGCATAGGCCTCATCGACCGCCTCGCGGCGCTGGCTCAGAAAGGTGACGACGCTCGTCGGGCGCAGCTCCTTGCCGGTGCGCTGCACCTTCAGCTTCATGCCTGGCACGTACTTGCCCGAGGCCACGCGCACGAAGGCGATGCGGTCGCGGTGGTTGGCGTCCATGTTGGCCTGCACCTTGAAGACGACGCCGGCAAACGTCTTGTCTTCCGGCTGGATCACCTGCTCCTGCACCTGCCGGTTGACCACGGCCACGCTCTTGCGCGGGCGTGGCGGCGGCGCCATGTCGACCAGGGCGTCCAGCACCTCCCTCACGCCGAAGTTGTTGACGCCGGAGCCGAAGAACACCGGCGTCTGCTGCGCGGCCAGGAAGGCGTCGTGGTCCCACGCCGGCGAGGCGCCCACGGCCAGCTCCATGCTTTCCTCGGCGGCCAGAAAGGCGTCGCCAAAGCGTGCCACCAGCTTGTCGCGCTCGGCCAGCGGAATCACCTCGAAGTCCTGCGGGCGCTTTTCGCTGCCGGCCTCGAACACCGTCATGGCCTGCGTGCGCAGGTTGATGATGCCGCCGAAGCGCTTGCCCTGGCCCACCGGCCAGGTCATGGGCACGCAGGGCATGCCCAGCTCGCGCTCCACCTCGTCGAGGATGTCGAGCGGGTCGCGCACCTCGCGGTCCATCTTGTTGACAAAGCTGAGGATGGGCGTGTCGCGCTGGCGGCAGACCTCGATCAGGCGGCGCGTCTGCGTCTCGACGCCGTTGGCGGCGTCGATCACCATCAGCGCCGAATCGACGGCGGTGAGCACGCGGTAGGTGTCCTCGCTGAAGTCCTTGTGGCCGGGCGTGTCGAGCAGGTTGATGACGTGGTCGCGGTAGACCATCTGCATCACGCTCGACGCCACCGAAATGCCGCGCTGCTTCTCGATTTCCATCCAGTCGCTGGTCGCGTGGCGTGACGCTTTGCGCGCCTTCACACTGCCGGCGATCTGGATCGCGCCGGAGAACAGCAGCAGCTTCTCGGTCAACGTGGTCTTGCCGGCGTCGGGGTGGCTGATGATGGCAAAGGTGCGGCGGCGCCGTGTTTCGTGGGCGTAGGGCAAGGTGGCAAACTCCGGGGCGCGGCAAGGCCCCGGCGGGGCGGCGCGCGAACCCACGATTATCGCCGTTCGGGCGCTGTCGACCGGGAGCGCCGTTATAATCAGTAGCTTTCCGAGGAGCGTTGCAGCGCCTGCAAGCACAGCCAGGCGTGAGGCTCGGAACCGGCGCACCCGCCTTGCAACGACGCTCACCCACTGATCGCGTGTGGTGAGCTTTTTTTCATCCCGTCAGTGGTTTTTTCAAATGCCTTGCCTTTGGAGCAAACCATGAACGCACCCCTGAAAAACCCCGTGGCCGCCGATTCGGCCATTGCCGACATCAACCTGGCCGCCTGGGGCCGCAAGGAAATCCAGATCGCCGAGCACGAGATGCCCGGCCTGATGGCCATCCGCGCCGAATTCGCCAAGAAGAAGCCGCTGAAGGGCGCGCGCATCACCGGCAGCCTGCACATGACGATCCAGACCGCGGTGCTGATCGAGACCCTGCAGGCCCTGGGCGCCGAGGTGCGCTGGGCCTCGTGCAACATCTTCAGCACCCAGGACCACGCCGCCGCGGCGATTGCCGCCAATGGCACGCCGGTGTTCGCCATCAAGGGCGAGTCGCTGAAGGACTACTGGGACTACACGCACCGCATCTTCGAGTTCGGCAAGAAGGGCAGCAAGGGCGAAGGCCCCAACATGATCCTGGACGACGGCGGCGACGCAACTCTGCTGCTGCACCTGGGCCAGAAGGCCGAGAAGGACCCCAAGGTGCTGGCCAAGCCGAGCAGCGAGGAAGAGAAGGTGCTGTTCGCCGCCATCCAGGCCAAGCTGAAGGAAGATCCCAGCTGGTACAGCCGCAAGAGCGCCGAGATCATCGGCGTGACCGAGGAAACCACCACCGGCGTGCACCGCCTGAAGGAGATGAGCGCCGCCGGCACGCTGCTGTTCCGCGCCATCAACGTCAACGACTCGGTCACCAAGTCCAAGTTCGACAACCTCTACGGCTGCCGCGAGTCGCTGGTGGATGGGATCAAGCGCGCCACCGACGTGATGGTGGCCGGCAAGATCGCCGTGGTCTGCGGCTATGGCGACGTCGGCAAGGGCAGTGCCCAGGCGCTGCGCGCGCTGTCGGCCCAGGTGTGGGGGACCGAGATCGACCCCATCTGCGCGCTGCAGGCGGCCATGGAAGGCTACCGCGTGGTCACCATGGAAGAGGCCGCGCCGCTGGCCGACATCTTCGTCACCGCCACCGGCAACAAGGATGTCATCACCTACAAGCACATGAAGGCGATGAAGAACGAGGCCATCGTCTGCAACATCGGTCACTTCGACAACGAGATCGACGTCGCCAGCCTGGAAGCCAAGTGCCAGTGGGAAGAGATCAAGCCGCAAGTCGATCACGTGATCTTCAAGGGCGGCAAGCGCATCATCCTGCTGGCCAAGGGCCGGCTGGTGAACCTGGGCTGCGCCACCGGCCACCCCAGCTACGTGATGAGTTCCAGCTTCGCCAACCAGACCATCGCGCAGATCGAGCTGTTCACCCGCCCGGGCGACTACGAGGTCGGCCAGGTCTACGTGCTGCCCAAGCACCTGGATGAGAAGGTCGCGCGCCTGCAGCTGGCCACGCTCAACGCCCAATTGACCGAGCTGACCACCGCGCAGGCCAAGTACATCGGCGTGCCCAAGCAGGGGCCGTACAAGCCGGATACCTACCGCTATTGATGCCATGAACGGATGACCTCGCCGCTGCGCGGCTGCGATGACGAAATGACGCACGTGTCGGCTGGTCATCGCGCGCAGCGCGGTCATATGCCGCGTCAGCGGCGAGGTCATTTCGTCATGCCGAGCCATGCGCGCCGACCAGCTCCTCGTTGAACGCGGCTTGGCCGCAAGCCGCAGCCAGGCGCAGCGGCTGATCGCGGCCGGCGCGCGCTGGCTGTCGCCGGGCGGCTGGAAGGCGCTGGCCAAGAGCGATGACTTGCCGCTGCACGCCGAGGTCGAGTTGCTCGACGCGTCGGAAGCGCGCTACGTCTCGCGCGGTGGGCTGAAGCTGGAAGGCGCCTTGCGCGCCACCGGCCTGCGGGTTGCCGGCTGGCATTGCTTGGACGTCGGCCAGTCCACCGGCGGCTTCACCGACTGCCTGCTGCAGCACGGCGCCGCCAGCGTGCTGGGTGTGGACGTGGGCCACGGCCAACTGCATCCCCGGCTGCGCGGCGACGCGCGGGTGCGGGTGCTGGAAGGCGTCAATGCGCGGCACCTCAAGGATGGCGACCTGATGGCGGCCCATCCAGGCAGCGGCCCGGATGCGCGCTTCGAGCTCATCGTCGGCGACCTGTCCTTCATCTCGCTCACGCTGGTGCTGCCGGCGCTGGCGCCGCTGCTTCAAACAGATGGCCACCTGCTGCTGCTGGTCAAGCCGCAGTTCGAACTGCAACCGGCGCAGATCGGCAAGGGCGGCATCGTGCGCGACGCGGCGCTGTACGCCGAAGTCGAGCAACGCCTGCGCGGCGCCTGCGCCGATGCCGGCCTGGCCGTGCGGCATTGGCTGCCCAGCCCCATCGCCGGCGGCGACGGCAACCGCGAGTTCTTCATTCACGCGGCCGCGGCAGCGGCCTCACCGGACACTGCACCATGAGTTTCCCGATCAGCCTTGAGTTCTTTCCCCCCAAAACCCCCGAAGGCGCGGCCAAGCTGCGCGCCGTGCGGCAAAAGCTGTATGCGCTCAAGCCCGAGTTTTGCTCCGTCACCTTCGGCGCCGGCGGTTCGACGCAGGAGGGCACGCTGGACACCGTGGGCGAAGTCATTGGCGAAGGCCTGTGCGGCGTGCCGCACCTGTCCTGCATCGGCCAGACCGCGGACAGCATGCGCCAGCGCCTGGCCACCTACCGCGAAGCCGGCGTCAAGCGCATCGTGGCGCTGCGCGGCGACCTGCCCAGCGGCTACGGCCTGGGCGGCGAGTTCCGCTACGCCAGCGACCTGGTGGCCTTCATCCGCGCCGAAACCGGCGACCACTTTCAGCTGGCCGTCGCCGCCTACCCCGAGTTCCACCCGCAGGCGCGCTCGCCCGAGGCCGACATCGACGCCTTCGTCACCAAGGTGCGCAACGGCGCCGACGTTGGCATCACCCAGTACTTCTTCAACGCCGACGCCTACTTCCACTTCGTCGATGAACTGCGCCGCCGCGGCATCGACACGCCCATCGTGCCGGGCATCATGCCGATCACCAACTCCACCCAGTTGCTGCGCTTTTCCGACGCCTGCGGCGCCGAGGTGCCGCGCTGGATCCGGCTGCGCCTGCAGGCCTTCGGCGACGACACGGCGGCCATCAAGGACTTTGGCGCCGACGTGGTGACCGAGCTGTGCCAGCGCCTGCGCGCCGGCGGCGCGCCCAGCCTGCACT
>JAEXBL010000361.1 GCA_023394015.1 Pseudomonadota bacterium
GGAGCGACACCGCAGGCTGGTGATGCACCACGAGCGCAAGCCCATCTACGCCAGTGCCTGGGTCTGGCTGGCGCAGGCACGAATGCTGCTCAGCCGGTTGGCATAGTTTATTTCTTCTACACCCTCCCAGCATTGTTGAAAAAATAAAGCCGAAGGCTACCATTTTCAGGGGCGGGCGGGCATGAATGCCGGCCCCAAGCGGCCGTCAACGCTGCCGGAGTGTGCATTCTTTCCCACGCAGTGGGGCCGCGCGCCACACCCGACGGGGCGGTCGGGCGGGGCGTGGGCGCTGGCAGGCTTACATGCTGCGGCGGTACTGGCCGCCCACCTCGAACAGCGCGCGGGTGATCTGGCCAAGCGAGCACACGCGCACGGCGTCCATCAGCACCTCGAACACGTTCTGGTTGTCGATCACCGCCTGCTGCAGGCGCTGCAGCATGGCCGGCGCCTCGGCCTTGTGGCGCTGGTGGAAGTCGGCCAGGCGCTTGAGCTGCGACTGCTTCTCGTCCTCGGTGGAGCGGGCCAGCTCGATCGACTCGGGCACCGGGTCGCCATGCGGGTTGCGGAAGGTGTTGACGCCGATGATGGGGTACTCGCCGGTGTGCTTGAGCATCTCGTAGTGCATGCTCTCTTCCTGGATCTGCCCGCGCTGGTAGCCGGTTTCCATGGCGCCCAGCACGCCGCCGCGGTCGGCGATCTTCTCGAACTCGGCCAGCACCGCCTCCTCGACCAGCTCGGTCAGCTCCTCGATGATGAAGGCGCCCTGGTTGGGGTTCTCGTTCTTGGCCAGGCCCCACTCGCGGTTGATGATGAGCTGGATCGCCATGGCGCGGCGCACGCTTTCCTCGGTCGGCGTGGTGATGGCCTCGTCGTAGGCGTTGGTGTGCAGGCTGTTGCAGTTGTCGTAGATGGCGATCAGCGCCTGCAGCGTGGTGCGGATGTCGTTGAAGGCGATCTCCTGCGCGTGCAGGCTGCGGCCACTGGTCTGGATGTGGTACTTGAGCTTTTGCGAGCGCTCGTTGGCGCCGTACTTCTCCTTCATCGCCACGGCCCAGATGCGGCGCGCCACGCGGCCCATGACGGTGTATTCCGGGTCCATGCCGTTGCTGAAGAAGAACGACAGGTTGGGCGCGAAGTCGTCGATGTGCATGCCGCGCGCCAGATAGGCCTCGACAAAGGTGAAGCCGTTGCTGAGCGTGAAGGCCAGCTGGCTGATCGGGTTGGCGCCGGCCTCGGCGATGTGGTAGCCGCTGATCGACACCGAATAGAAGTTGCGCACGTTGTGGTGCACGAAGTATTCGGCGATGTCGCCCATCACCTTCAGGCTGAACTCGGTCGAGAAGATGCAGGTGTTCTGGCCCTGGTCTTCCTTCAGGATGTCGGCCTGCACCGTGCCGCGCACGTTGGCCAGCGCCCACTCGCGGATCTTCTCAGCCTCGGTGTCGGTGGGGTCGCGCCCGTTGTCGGTCTTGAACTTCTCCAGCTGCTGGTCGATGGCGGCGTTCATGAACATGGCCAGGATCGACGGCGCCGGGCCGTTGATGGTCATGCTGACGCTGGTGGTGGGGTTGCACAGGTCGAAGCCCGAATACAGCACCTTCAGGTCGTCCAGCGTCGCGATGCTGACGCCTGAGTTGCCGACCTTGCCGTAGATGTCGGGGCGCGGGTCGGGGTCGGCGCCGTACAGCGTGACCGAGTCGAAGGCGGTGGACAGGCGCTTGGCCGGCATGCCCTCGCTGACCAGCTTGAAGCGGCGGTTGGTGCGGAAGGCGTCGCCCTCGCCGGCGAACATGCGCGTCGGGTCCTCGCCCTCGCGCTTGAAGGCGAAGGTGCCGGCGGTGTAGGGATAGCTGCCGGGCACGTTGTCCAGCATCAGCCACTTGACCAACTCGCCGTGGTCTTCATAGGTGGGCAGCGCCACCTTGCGGATGCGGGTGCCGGAGAGCGACTGGGTGGTCAGCGCGGTGCGGATTTCCTTGTCGCGGATCTTCACCACGTACTCGTCGCCGGCGTAGGCCTTCTGCATGTCCGGCCATTGCTCGATCAGCTTGGCGGCGTCGCGGTCCACCTTCTCGGCGCGCTGGTCGGCCAGCGCCAGGAGCGCGGTCTGGGCGCCCTGGGCGCTGGCGCCCTTGTCCTTCTTGCCCTCGGCCTCGGCCAGCATGCGCGCCGATTCGCGCAGCTGCTGCACCTCGCGCACCAGCGTGGCCTGCTGGCGCACGCGCGCCTTGTAGCTGCGCACGGTGTCGGCGATCTCGGCGAGATACCGCGTGCGCGCCGGCGGCACGATGGGCGTCTGGTTGGTGCTGTGGCGCACGTCGACGGCGGGCAGGCGGCCTTCCTTCAGCGGCAGGCCCAGCTCGCCCAGGCGGCCTTTCAGCGCCTGGTACAGGGCGGTCACGCCGTCGTCGTTGAAGCGCGCGGCCTGGGTGCCGAACACCGGCATCTGGTCCGGGCGCTGGTTGAAGGCCTCGCGGTTGCGCTGCACCTGCTTGGACACGTCGCGCAGCGCATCCAGCGCGCCCTTGCGGTCGAACTTGTTGATGGCCACGAACTCGGCAAAGTCCAGCATGTCGATCTTCTCGAGCTGGCTGGCGGCGCCGTATTCGGGCGTCATCACGTACATGGGCACGTCGACGAAGGGCACGATGGCGGCGTTGCCCTGGCCGATGCCGGAGGTCTCGACGATGATCAGGTCGAACCCGGCGGCCTTGCAGGCGGCGATCACGTCGGGCAGGGCCGGGCTGATCTCGCTGCCGGTGTCGCGCGTGGCCAGGCTGCGCATGAAGATGCGCGTCTGCCCGTTCCACGGGCCGATGGCGTTCATGCGGATGCGGTCGCCCAGCAGCGCGCCGCCCGACTTGCGGCGGCTCGGGTCGATGCTGACCACGGCCACGCGCAGGCTGTCGTCCTGGTCCAGGCGCAGGCGGCGGATCAGCTCGTCGGTCAGGCTGGACTTGCCGGCGCCGCCGGTGCCGGTGATGCCCAGCACGGGCGTCTTCTTGCCCGCGGCGGCGGCCTGCACGGCCTTGACCAGCTTGGCGTCGGCCTTGCCGTTTTCCAGCGCGGTGATGAGCTGCGCCAGCGCGCGCCAGTGGGTTTCGGTCTGGCCCTGGATGGCTTCGAGCTTCTTCGGCGCGTAGCCGGAGATGTCCTTGTCGCAGCGCATCACCATCTCGCCGATCATGCCCGCCAGGCCCATGCGCTGGCCGTCCTCGGGGCTGTAGATGCGGCCCACGCCGTATTCCTGCAGCTCGCGGATCTCGGCCGGCACGATCACGCCGCCGCCGCCGCCGAACACCTGCACGTGCTCGCCGCCGCGCTGTTTGAGCAGGTCGACCATGTACTTGAAGTACTCCACGTGGCCGCCCTGGTAGCTGCTGATGGCGATGCCCTGCGCGTCTTCCTGCAGGGCGGCGGTCACCACCTCGTCGACGCTGCGGTTGTGGCCCAGGTGGATCACCTCGGCGCCCATGCTTTGCAGGATGCGCCGCATGATGTTGATGGCGGCGTCGTGCCCGTCGAACAGCGATGCGGCGGTGACGAAGCGCACCTTGTTGGTGGGACGGTATTCGGCCAGGGCCTTGAACTCGGCGGACAGATCGGTCATGGGTTGCCTCCTGTGAATGGGGTAGCTGGCGGTGCTGGGGTTATTGGACGACCAGGCCTTTCAGGCGCGGATCGTCGGGCGGGTAACGGAGCTTGAGGGATTCGAGCCGATCGCGCACCAGGGTGGCGATCATCAGGTTGCGGTGCGTCTTGCTGTCGGCCGGCACCACGGTCCACGGCGCCCAGTCGGTGGAGGTGGCGCGCAGCAACCGGTCGTAGGCGCGCTGGTAGTCGGTCCACTGCTTGCGCACGGCCAGGTCGTCCAGGCTGAACTTCCAGTGCTTGGTCGGGTCGTCGATGCGCGCCTGCAGGCGCTGGCGCTGCTCCTCGAAGCCAATGTGCAGCATGAACTTCAGGATCACCGTGCCGTTCTCGCTGAGCATGCGCTCGAAGTCGTTGATCTGGCGGTAGCGCTGCTCGGTGGTGGTCTTGTTGATCCAGCCGTTGACCACCGGCACCAGCACGTCCTCGTAGTGGCTGCGGTTGTGGATCATGAACTCGCCCGCCGCCGGCACCATGGCGTGGATGCGCCACAGGTAGTCGTGGCTGCGCTCCAGCGTGCTGGGCGCCTTCCAGCCGTGGGTGCGCACGCCCAGCGGGCTGGTTTCCTTGAACACGGCGCGGATGGTGCCGTCCTTGCCGGCGGTGTCGGTGCCCTGCAGCAGCACCAGCAGCTTGAAGCGGCCGTCGGCGTAGAAGATGTCCTGCAGCGCGTCGATCTCGCCCGCCAGCTCGGCCACGCGGGCCTTGTCGGCGGCCTTGTCGCCGATGGAGAAGGGCTTGGCGCCCGGATCGCAGTCCGCCAGCGCGAAACCCGCGCCGCCGGTGGGCACGCGCCAGCGCGCAAGCTTGGCCGCTGCTGCCTTGCCGTTGCCGCTCTTCGCCATGCACGAGCCTCCGATTTGGTTGACGTTTACGTAAACGTCATATTATGCGGGCTCCCGACCAAAAGGGCCAGCCCCGGGGCCTTCAGCCCGAGCCCGCCTGGTGCACGAAGCCTATTTGTACAGTATTTGCGGCAGCCACAGGCCGATCTGCGGAAAGACATACAGCAGCACGATGGCCAGGATCTGGATGCCCATGAAGGGCAGCATGCCCAGGAAGATCTGGTTCAGGGTCACGTGCGGCGGCGCCACGCCCTTGAGGTAGAAGGCCGACATGGCCACCGGCGGGCTGAGGAAGGCGGTCTGCAGGTTCAGCGCCACCAGCAGGCCGAAGAACAGCGGGTCGACGCCGAAGTTGTCCAGCAGCGGCACGAAGATCGGCATGAAGATGACGATGATCTCGGTCCACTCCAGCGGCCAGCCGAGGATGAAGATGATCACCTGCGTCAGGATCAGGAACTGGGTCTTGCTCAGGTTCAGGCCCAGCACCCACTGCTCCACCAGTTCCTGCCCGCCCAGCAGCGCGAAGGCGGCCGAGAAGATGGCCGAGCCCACGAACAGCCAGCACACCATGGCCGAGGTCTTGGCCGTCAGGTACACGCTTTCGCTGACTTCTCTTTGCAGGCCGGCCTGGCGGTAGGCCAGCACGCTCCACAGCCCCACCGTGGCCACCGCCAGCCAGCCCAGCGGCGCCGGCAGCGGCGTGCCGATGCTGCCGCCGCGCCAGCCCAGGAACCAGCCCACGGCCAGCACCGCCGGCAGCCACAGCAGCGCCCACAGCCAGGCCGTCCGCCGCACGCCGCCGGCGCGCCGGCCGATCAGGGCATACACGTAGGCCAGCACGTAGCCGCCGAAGGCGCCCACGGCCGCTGCCTCGGTGGGCGTGGCCAGGCCGAACACGATGGAGCCCAGCACCGCCAGGATCAGCACCACCAGCGGGAAGAAGCTGGCCAGCAGCATCTTGAAGATCTCCAGCCGCGCCATGCTGAGCAGGGCGTAGTAGGCCAGCAGTGCCGCCGCGCCCACGGCCAGCACGATCCAGAACGTGGCCGAGGCGGTGCGGCCCTCGGGCGTGTCCGCGTCGGTGGCGGCGGGCGTGCCCGGGGGTTCTGCCAGGCTGCCGGCATCGTCCGCTGCGGCCTCCTCGCTGCCCGGTGGCTCTGCCAGGCCGGGGGCGTCGTCGCCGGCTTCGTCGCCCAAGGGCGGCTCGGCCAGCCCTTCACTGACCGGTGGCTCAGACAGCCCGTCGCTGACCGGTGGCTCGGCCAGGCCACTGCCCGGCGGTTCCGCCAGGCCGGTGCCGCTGCCCGAGGAATAGCCCGCGCCCAGGCGCTCCAGCCCCTCCGGCACCTCGGCCACCGCGCGCACGGCGGTGGCC
>JAEXBL010000392.1 GCA_023394015.1 Pseudomonadota bacterium
GTCTATGCGTATTGCACGCACCCGATCTTCAGCGGCCCCGCCATCGAGCGCATCGCCAAAGGCACCGCGCTCGACGAAGTGGTGGTGACCAACACCATTCCGCTGTCGGATGCGGCAGCGGCTTGCCCCAAGATTCGCCAGCTGTCGGTGGCGCCGCTGATCGCGCAGACGATCAGCCGCATTGCCCGCGGCGAATCGGTCATGAGTCTGTTCCAGGAGCAGGAAAACCTGTTCTGACCGGAACGCACGGACTGCCCGGCAATCCGGCTGGGCGGTCTTTTTCAACCCGGGTCGCACTGGTCGCGGTCGACCCACAGGAGCTTATTATGAAATTCGTCGCTTTCGAGCGCAGCAAGCAGGGAACGGGTGCGAGCCGCCGTCTGCGCAATGCCGGCAAGGTGCCGGGCATTGTTTACGGCGGTGAGGCCGAGCCCCAGTTGATCGAGCTGGACCACAACGCGCTGTGGCACGCCATCAAGAAGGATGTCTTCCACTCCTCCGTGCTCGACATGGAACTGGGCGGCAAGACCTCCAAGGTACTGCTGCGCGCCTTCCAGGTGCACCCCTTCCGCCAGCAGGTGCTGCACGTGGACTTCCAGCGCGTGTCGGCCAAGCAGCCGATCACCGTGAAGATCCCGCTGCATTACAAGGGCGAGGAAGAGTCCACCGCCGTCAAGACCGACAAGTGCCTGGTCAACCACGTGATGACCGAGCTGGAAATCACCTGTCTGCCGGCCGACCTGCCGGAAGGCATCGACGTGGACCTGTCCAAGCTGGAAAAAGGCAGCACGCTGACGCTGGCCGACATCGAACTGCCCAAGGGCGTGGAAGCCATGCTGCGCGGCCAGAACCCCGAGGAGATGGTGCTGGTCACGGTGGTGATGCCCGCCGCCGAGGAGCCGGAAGAAGCTGCTGCCGAGGACGAAGGCGAAGCCGCTGCACCGGCCGCCGACGAGGACAAGAAGGAGTGATCTCCTCCTGAGCCCTCCGGGCCACGACAGGAAACCCGCTTTCGAGCGGGTTTTTTTGTTGGGCGCGGTGGCAGCCGCTTGCCCCGCTGCGGTTGCAGGCCACTTTCTCTTGCAACCCATCCATTGCCCATCGGAGCCCTGACGGCACTGCGCGGGGCAGCGCCACGGATAATCACCGCATGATCAAACTCTTCGTCGGCCTGGGCAATCCCGGGCCCGAATACGAGGCCACGCGCCACAACGCCGGCTTCTGGTGGATCGACCAGATTGCCCGCCAGCTGAACCTGCGCCTGGTGCCCGAGCGCGGCTACCACGGCCTGGTGGCGCGCGCCAACGTGCGCAGCCAAAGCGTGTGGCTGCTGCAGCCGCAGACCTTCATGAACCTGTCGGGCAAGTCGGTGTCGGCGCTGGCGCGCTTCTACAAGATCGCGCCCGAGCAGATGCTGGTGGTGCACGACGAGCTGGATCTGGCCCCGGGCCAGGCCAAGCTCAAGAAGGGCGGCGGCCACGCCGGGCACAACGGACTGCGCGACATCCACGCGCAGCTGGGCACAAGCGACTATTGGCGGCTGCGCATCGGCATCGGCCACCCGGGTGACAAGTCGCAGGTGGTGGGCTGGGTGCTGCGCAAGCCGCCGGCCGAGGACCTGGCGCAGATCGAGGCGGCCATCACGCGCTCAGCGCAGGCCTTCGAGCACCTGGTGATGGGCGAGATGGAACGCGCCACGGTGCAGATCCACACCGACAAGCCGCCGCGCGCCAAGCCGCCCAAGCCCGCCGCAGCACCGCCAGTCGACCCACGTGCCGGCGCCCGTTGAGAGGCTGGCTCGCTACCGCGCCTGTAGCAGCCTGTGCCGCAGCGCCAAGCAACAGCGGACCAAGCCAGCCCCTGGCAAAAAGCGGCCCGAAGAACCCGACGTCAGACCTTGGCCGCCTGCAGCCGGTGGTATTTCTGCATCAGGGTTTCCTTGTCTTCCACGCGGTTTGGGTTGACGGGGATGCATTCCACCGGGCACACGGTCACGCACTGCGGCTCGTCGAAATGGCCGACGCATTCGGTGCACTTGTCGGGGTCGATTTCGTAGATCTCGGCACCCATCGAGATCGCCTCGTTGGGGCACTCGGGTTCGCAGACATCGCAGTTGATGCACTCTTCGGTGATCATCAGTGCCATGGCACCACTCCAGTCGATGAAAACAATTGCATCTATTATCCGGCCGACCTCGCCGCGCGGCGCTGAGCCCGGTCAAAGACGCTGCCGGTTGTGTTGATAATGCCGCGCAATAGTTGCGCCGCGCATGAGTTATTTCCTCTTCAAACGCATTCTCACGCTGCTGGCCACGCTGGCAGCGACCAGCGTGATCGTGTTCGCGGTGCTGGAGGTGCTGCCGGGCAACGCCGCCCAGGTGCTGATGGGCCCCGACGCCGACCCCGCCGCCGTGGCCGCCAAGGCCATCGAGCTGGGGCTGGACCAGCCGGCACTGCAGCGCTACCTGGCCTGGATGGGTGGGCTGCTGCGCGGGGACATGGGCCTGTCCTACGCCTACGGCTCGCCGGTGTCGGAGCTGATCGCCGAGCGCCTGCAGCTGACCATCCCGCTGGCGGTGCTGGCCATGCTGCTCACCACCGCGATCGCGCTCACGGTGGGCGTGTACGCGGCGGCGCGCCACAACCGCGCCGGTGACGTGGGACTGATGGCGCTGGCGCAGGTGGGGATCGCCATTCCCAACTTCTGGTTCGCCATCCTGCTGATCCTGCTGTTCTCGGTGAAGCTGCAATGGTTCTCGGCCGGCGGCTTCGACGGCTGGTACTTCGACGAGGGCCTGTGGCGCGGCCTGTGGGAGGGCTTGCAGGCGCTGATCCTGCCGGCCGTGGCGCTGGCGGTGGTGCAGGCGGCGATCCTGGCACGCTTCACGCGCTCGGCGGTGCTGGAGGTGCTGCGCGAGGACTTCGTGCGCACCGCGCGCGCCAAGGGCCTGTCGCGCCGCGCCACGCTATGGGGCCACGTGCTGCGCAACGCCATGATTCCGGTCATCACGGTGATGGGGCTGCAGTTCGCCGAGCTGCTGGCGGGCACCATCGTGGTGGAGAACGTGTTCTACCTGCCGGGCCTGGGACGGCTGATCTTCCAGAGCATCGCCAACCGCGACGTGATCGTGGTGCGCAACTGCGTGATGCTGCTGGCGGCGATGGTGGTGATCGTCAACTTCGTGGTCGATGTGCTGTATGCAGTGATCGATCCGCGGGTCAAAGCTTCTGAAATATGAGGGGCGCGCGTCACCTAATGGGAGCGACCGCGGCCAATCCCGCAAAAACAGTAGCTGCTCACGCTTCTCTGGTGGGCGCTGGCGGCCGATTCCGTTTGAAAGCAGCAGACGCATGAGCACCACCGCCCTGCCCGCCCCATCGACCCGCGCTGCGCCCCGCTTCTGGGCACGTGCGCGGCGGCACCCCGGTTTCATGATCGGTGGCGCACTGAGCCTGCTGCTGGCGCTGGCGGCCGCGCTATCGTATGGGTGGACACCGTATTCGGTGTACGACGTGGACATGGACGCCACGCTGCTGCCGCCCGGCGCGCAGCACTGGCTGGGCACCGACGCCTTCGGGCGCGACCTGGTGTCGCTGCTGCTGGTGGGCGCGCGCGCGTCGATCCTGGTCGGCGTCATCGCCGTGGGCATCGGGCTGGTGGCGGGCACGGCGCTGGGGTTGTTGGCCTCGGCGCGGCGCGGCTGGGTCGAGGAGGCCATCATGCGCGTGTCGGACTTCGGCTTCGCCTTTCCGGCCATTCTGTCGGCCATCATGCTGACGGCGGTGTACGGGCCGGGCATCGTCAACGCCATCGTCGCCATCGGCATCTACAACATCCCGACGTTTGCGCGCATCACCCGCGCCGCCGCCAACGCCGTGTGGAGCCGCGACTACGTGCTGGCCGCGCGCGCCTCGGGCAAGGGGCCGTGGGCCATCACCTGGCAGCACGTGCTGCCCAACATCGGTGCGGTGCTGATCGTGCAGGCCACCATCCGCTTCGCCGTCGCCATCCTGGCCGAGGCCGCGCTGTCCTACCTGGGCCTGGGCACACAGCCGCCGCAACCCAGTTGGGGCCGCATGCTGGCCGAGGCACAGACGCTGATGTTCCAGGCGCCCCTGCTGGCCGTGTGGCCCGGCGTGGCGATCGCGCTGTCGGTGCTGGGGCTGAACCTGCTGGGCGACGGGCTGCGCGATCTGCTGGACCCACGCCTGCAGCGGCGGGGGTGATTGAAATTTTCCGACAGTATGGGTAATATTAATTTTATTACCCATGAGGATCGCGCCATGACCACCACCGTCAAACTTCCGCCCGAGTTGGAGCAGTCGCTGCGCCAGCACTGCGCGGCCGAGGGCCGCAGCATCAGCGAGGTGATGCGCGACGCGCTGGTGGCCTACCTGGCCAGCGTGCCGGCCGCGCCCGCCTCGGCCTGGCTGCTGGGTGCCGACCTGTTCGGCCGCCACGCCGGCCCGGCCGACCTGTCCACGGCGCGCCGCCAGCACCTGGCCGACGCCTGGGACGACAAGCACGGTCGCCGCAGCGCGCACTGATGGGCTGACGATTCCATGAGCCAACTTGCCCCACCCGCGCGCGCCGCCGAAGCCCCCGCGCAGTACGGCGTGGTGCCGCAGGGCCAGGTGCTGGTCGACAGCGGCCCGCTGCTGGCGCTGTTCAACGCCGCCGACCACTGGCACGCACGCGTCGTCGCCTGGCTGCAGGCGCACCCGGGGCTGGCGCTGGTCAGCACCTGGCCGGTGTTGACCGAGGTCTGCGCCCTGCTGGCCCGCCGCGTGCACAACCAGGCGGCGCTGGATTTTCTGCTGTGGGTCGAGCGCGGCGCGCTGAAGGTCGATGTGCCTGCCGACACCAGCCTGCAGCAGATGCGCCGCATCGCCCAGCGCTTTGCCAGCCTGCCGCTGGACCTGGCCGACGCCTCGATCGCCGAAGCCGCCGAGCGCCTGGGGCTGCGCCGCATCGTCAGCATCGACGCCGATTTCGACGTCTACCGCGACGCGCGCGGCCAGCCGCTGACCAACCTGCTGCGCAGCTGAGGCCATGCCCTTGCTCGAAGCCCGCCAGTTGCGCGTCGACCTGCGCACCCACCGCGGCACGGCGCCCGCGGTGCGCGGCATGAGCTTCACGCTGGAGCGCGGCGACACGCTGGGACTGATCGGCGAATCGGGTTGCGGCAAGTCGATGACGGCGCTGGCGCTGATGGGCCTGGCGCCCGAGAACGCCAGCGTCAGCGGCAGCCTGCGGCTGGACGGCCGCGAACTGACGGCCTTGAGCGACCGCGACTGGCGCGCCATCCGCGGCTTTCGGATCGCGATGATCTTTCAGGAGCCGATGACGGCGCTGAACCCAGTGCACCGCGTCGGCGCGCAGATCGCCGAGCCGCTGCGCCTGCACCAGGGCCTGTCGGCCCGGGCCGCGCGCGACAAGGCCATCGCCCTGCTGGACCGCGTCGGCATTCCCGACGCCGCGCGGCGCGTGGATAGCTTTCCGCACCAGTTCTCGGGCGGCCCGCGCCAGCGCATCATGATCGCCATGGCCCTGGCCTGCGAGCCCGACGTGCTGATCGCCGACGAGCCCACCACCGCGCTCGACGTGACGGTGCAAGAGCAGATCCTCGGCCTGATCCGCGAGCTGGTCACCGAGCGCGGCATGGCGCTGATCCTGATCTCGCACGACCTCGGCCTGATCGCGCAGAACGTGCAGCGCATGCTGGTGATGTACGGCGGCAGCGTGGTCGAAAGCGGGCCGGCGGCCGAGGTCTTCGCCCGGCCCGCGCACCCCTACACGCGCGGGCTGCTGGCCGCGCGCCCGAGCCTGGAACACCGCCTGGTGGCGCACCGCAGCGAGCGCCTGCCCACCATCCGGGGCAGCGTGCCCGAGCTGTTCAGCCTGCCGCCCGGCTGCCCGTTTGCCGGGCGCTGCGCCTTCACCGAAGCCGCCTGCGCCAGCGAGGCGCCACCGTTGGTGCGGCTGTCGCCCGGGCACGCCTTCAGTTGCCGCCGCGCCGAGGTGGTGCTGGCCGCGCCCGAGCCCGCCGCAGCGCCCCATCCCGCTCCTGCAACCATAGCTGGCCACGCTTGATGGACCTGCCCGAAAGCCCGTTTCTGCTTGAAATCCGCGAAGTCACGCGGCGCTACACGCTGCCGCGCGAATCGCTGTTCAGGCCACCGGCCGAGGTGCAGGCGCTGCGCGGCGTGTCGCTCAACGTCACGGCCGGGCGCAGCTTCGGGCTAGTCGGTGAATCCGGCTCGGGCAAGAGCACGCTGGCGCGGCTGGTGATGGCGCTGGAGCCGCCCAGCAGCGGCCAAATCCTGTTCATGGGCCGCGATCTGCACGCGCTGCCCAGCGACGAGTTGCGGGGCCGGCCGCGGCCCGGGGAGCAGT
>JAEXBL010000058.1 GCA_023394015.1 Pseudomonadota bacterium
GACCTGGGCCGATGCCTCGGGCTATACCAAGCGCAAGGCCATGGAAAAGGAAGACCAGCGAAAGCTCGACCGCATCAACCGCCAGCGCGAGGCCATCGGCCAGAAGCCGCGCTCGGCGCCACCGCGCCGCCGCTGAGTTGCTGCTCAGTGGGGGCAGGGCGTGCGCCGGCGCGGCCGCACGCCTGCAGCCATAATCAAAGCACCCATCGGCGGATGGCCGGTGGGTGCTCAGTCTTTTCAGCTTTTCTGCCTGCAACGGATCTGCCTTCCATGCCCACCTACCGTTCCCGAACCTCCACCGCCGGCCGCAACATGGCCGGTGCCCGCTCGCTGTGGCGCGCCACCGGCATGAAGGATGGCGACTTTGAGAAGCCCATCATCGCCGTGGTCAACAGCTTCACCCAGTTCGTGCCCGGCCACGTGCACCTGAAGGACATGGGCCAGCTCGTGGCGCGCGAGATCGAGGCCGCCGGCGGCGTGGCCAAGGAGTTCAACACCATCGCCATCGACGACGGCATCGCCATGGGCCACGACGGCATGCTGTACAGCCTGCCCAGCCGCGACCTGATCGCCGACAGCGTGGAATACATGGTCAACGGCCACTGCGCCGACGCCATGGTGTGCATCAGCAACTGCGACAAGATCACGCCCGGCATGCTGATGGCGGCGATGCGGCTGAACATCCCGGTCATCTTCGTCTCGGGCGGCCCGATGGTGGCCGGCAAGGCGCAACTGGCCAACCCCGTCACCAAGACCATCGAGATCCGCAAGCTGGACCTGATCGACGCCATGGTGATGGCGGCCGACCCGACGCAAAGCGACGCCGACGTGGCCGAGGTGGAGCGCTCGGCCTGCCCGACCTGCGGTTCGTGTTCGGGCATGTTCACCGCCAACTCGATGAACTGCCTGACCGAGGCGCTGGGCCTGTCGCTGCCCGGCAACGGCACGGTGGTGGCCACCCACGCCGACCGCGAGCAGCTGTTCAAGCGCGCCGGCCGCCTGATCGTGGACATCACCCGCCGCTACTACGAGCAGGACGACGAGCGCGTGCTGCCGCGCAGCGTCGGCTTCAAGGCGTTCGAGAACGCCATGACGCTGGACATCGCCATGGGCGGCTCCACCAACACCATCCTGCACCTGCTGGCCATCGCGCAGGAGGCCGGCATCGACTTCGGCATGCAGGACATCGACCGCCTCTCGCGCAGCGTGCCGCAGCTGTGCAAGGTGGCGCCCAACACCAACCAGTACCACATCGAGGACGTGCACCGGGCCGGCGGCATCATGGCCATCCTGGGCGAACTGGAGCGTGCCGGCAAGCTGCACACCGACGTGCCCACCGTGCACGCGCCCACGCTGGGCGATGCCCTGAACGAGTGGGACGTGATGCGCCAGCCCAGCGAGGCGGTGCAGACCTTCTACAAGGCCGGCCCCGGCGGCGTGCCGACGCAGGTGGCCTTCAGCCAGTCGGCCCGCTGGCCCAGCCTGGACACCGACCGCGCCGGCGGCTGCATCCGCGCCATCGACCACGCCTTCTCGCAGGAAGGCGGCCTGGCCGTGCTGCACGGCAACATCGCGCTCAACGGCTGCGTGGTCAAGACGGCGGGCGTCGACGACAGTCTGCTGGTCTTCGAAGGCCCGGCCCACGTGGTCGAAAGCCAGGACGAGGCGGTCGAGCACATCCTGGGCGACCAGGTGAAGGCCGGCGACGTGGTGGTGGTGCGCTACGAAGGCCCCAAGGGCGGCCCCGGCATGCAGGAGATGCTCTACCCCACCAGCTACATCAAGAGCAAGGGCCTGGGCAAGGCCTGCGCGCTGCTGACGGACGGGCGCTTCTCGGGCGGCACCTCGGGCCTGTCGATCGGCCACTGCTCGCCCGAGGCGGCGGCCGGCGGCGCCATCGGCCTGGTGAAGAACGGCGACCACATCCGCATCGACATCCCCAACCGCCGCATCGACGTGCTGGTCAGCGACGAGGAGCTGGCGCGCCGCCGCGAGGCGCAGAACGCCAAGGGCTGGAAGCCGGCCGCGCCGCGCCCGCGCCAGGTCTCGGCCGCGCTCAAGGCCTATGCGCTGCTGGCCACCTCGGCCGACCGCGGCGCGGTGCGCGACCTGTCGCTGCTGGGCGACTGAGGCACCCCGCGCAACGCCAGGCAGACCGGCCGGGCGCCGCCGCGCCCGCGCCACCGGGGTGTTCATAATCGGCGCCATGCTGATGCACCCCCCAATCGACCCCATTGCCATTCGCCTCGGGCCGCTGGCCGTGCACTGGTACGGCATCACCTACCTGGTGGCCTTTGCGCTGTTCTTCTTTCTGGCCACGCGGCGGCTGCGGCACCAACCCTTCGCCTCCATCGCCCAGCCGGCGCCGTGGACGCGGCGCGACCTTGAGGACATGCTGTTCTGGGGCGTGCTGGGCGTGATCGCCGGCGGCCGCCTGGGCTACTGCCTGTTCTACAAGCCGGCCTACTACGCCGCGCACCCCTTGGAAATCTTCGCCATCTGGCAGGGCGGCATGAGCTTTCACGGCGGCATGCTGGGCGTGATCGTGGCGATGATGTGGTGGGCGCGTTCGCGCGGCCGGCCCTGGATGCAGGTGACGGTCCTGATCGCGCCCTGCGTGCCGCTGGGCCTGGCCTCGGGCCGCGTGGGCAACTTCATCAACGGCGAGCTGTGGGGCCGCGTGGCCGATCCGTCGCTGCCTTGGGGCATGGTGTTTCGCGGCGCCCGCGACGCGCCGCGCCACCCGTCGCAGGTGTACCAGTTTTTGCTCGAGGGCGTGCTGCTGTTCGTGCTGCTGTGGCTGTATGCGCGCCGGCCGCGCCAGATGGGGCAGGTGAGCGGTGCCTTTCTGCTGGGCTACGGCGTGTTCCGCTTCATCGCCGAATACTTCCGCGAGCCCGATGCCCACCTGGGCCTGCTGGCGCTGGGCATGAGCATGGGCCAGTGGCTGTGCCTGCCCATGATCGCCGCCGGCCTGGCGCTGTGGACCTGGGCCACCCGGCGCCAGTCGCCGGCTCCTGGTTTTTGATGTTTTCGTCCCCCGGCGCTCTGTCGGCGAGTGCAAGCAACCATGAACACTGAAGCAAAAAAGGATTCCGAAGCCACCCGGCGCACCACCCGCGAGCGCCTGGGCGCGGTGCGCGGCCGCCGCGAGGAGGCGCTGTCGCCCTGGGTGTTGCGGCGCACGCTGCGCGAGTTGCAGCACGTGGCCGACCCGGCGGTGAGCGACGTCGAGGGCGGGCGCCGCCCCGCCCGCGGGGCGCGCGGGTACGCCCCGGCCCCCCCCCCCCACC
>JAEXBL010000042.1 GCA_023394015.1 Pseudomonadota bacterium
CCGCCGCCACCGGCGCGAAGCTGCGGCGGTGGTGCTCGCAGGCGCCGTGCGCGCGCAGCGCCGCCAGGTGCGCCGCCGTGCCGTAGCCCTTGTGCGCGGCAAAGCCGTACTGCGGCCACTGCGCGTCGGCCTCGGCGCACCAGCGGTCGCGGTGCACCTTGGCCAGGATCGAGGCGGCCGAGATGGCGGGCACCCGCCCGTCGCCGCCCACCACGGCCTCGGCCAGCATGGGCAGGCGCGGCAGCCGGTTGCCGTCCACCAGCACCTTGGCCGGCGGCAGGCGCAGCCCGGCCACGGCGCGCTGCATGGCCAGCAGCGTGGCCTGCAGGATGTTCAGGCGGTCGATCTCCTCCACCGTGGCGAGCGCGATGGCGCAGCACAGCGCCTTGGCGCGGATCTCGTCGAACAGCTTCTCGCGCCGCAGCGCGGTGAGCTTCTTGGAATCGGCCAGCCCGGCGATGGGCTGGCGCGCGTCCAGGATCACCGCCGCGGCCACCACCGGCCCGGCCAGCGGGCCGCGGCCGGCCTCGTCCACGCCGGCGATCAGGCCGGGCGCGTGCCAGTCCAGCGGCGCCTGCTCAGCGCGCAAGAAGGGTTTCGATCGCATCGGTGGCAAGCTGGGCGGTGTCGCGTTGCAACTGCTGGTGCAGCGCGGCAAAGCGCTGCTCGGTGGCGGCGATTCTCTCAGGCGCGGCCAGCCAGTCCAGCACGGCGGCGGCCAGCGCCGGCGGCGTGGCGGCGTGCTGGACCAGCTCGGGCACCACGAAGGGCGCGCCGGGCCGGTCGGCCCAGTCGCGCGGCGGCACGTCGGCCGGGCGGCGCAGCCAGTCCGGCGGCGCGCACAGCACGTTGGGCAGGCCGATCCAGGGCAGCTGGCGTTTCTGGCGCATCAGCCGGTAGCTGAAACCCGGCATGGCGTAGGCGATGACCATGGGGCGCTTGAACAGCGCCGCCTCCAACGTGGCCGTGCCGCTGGCGATCAGCGTCACATCGCAGGCGGCCAGCGCGGCGTGCGACTGGCCGTGCAGCACCGTCAGCGCATCGCCCAGGCCGCTGGCACGGGCCAGGGCCTCGATGCGCGGCAGCAAGTGCGGCACCGCGGGCAGAACGAACTTTGTAGCTGGCCGCGCTTGCCTGATGAGCGCTGCGGCCTGCAAGAAGCGCGCGCCCAGGTGCGCCACCTCGGCCGCGCGGCTGCCCGGCAGCAGGGCCACCACCGTACCCGGCTCGGGCAGGCCCAGCGCGCGGCGCGCGGCGGCGCGGTCGGGCTGCAGGGGAATCACGCTGGCCAGCGGGTGGCCGACGTAGCTGGCGCCGATGCCGTGCTCGGCCAGCAGCGCGGGCTCGAACGGGAACAGGCATAGCACGTGGTCGGCGGCGGCCTTCAGCTTGGCCAGCTTCTCGGGCCGCCAGGCCCAGAACGAGGGGCTGACGAAGTGCAGCGTCTTCAGCCCGGCGCTTTTCAGGCGCGCCTCCAGGTCGAAGTTGAAATCGGGCGCATCGACGCCGATGAACAGATCGGGCCGCTCGGCCAGCAGCCGGTCGCCCAGCTGCCGGCGGATGCGCAGCAGCTCGGGCAGGCGCGGCAGCACCTCCAGGTAGCCGCGCACCGACAGCTTCTCCACCGGCCACCAGGCCTCGAAGCCGCGCGCCACCATCTGCGCGCCGCCGATACCGGCAGCCGTCAACGCCGGCCAGCGGCCTTTCAGCGCGTCAAGCAGGTGGCCGGCCAGCAGATCACCCGAGGCTTCGCCAGCGACGAGGACAAAGTGGGGCTGCTGCATGGGCACACACTCAGGCCCGCTCGAAGCGCGCCGCCAGCGGACTCCAGTAGGCCCCTGCCAGCACCGCGCCCCAGAGGATCAGCGATGCGTCGTAAAGCGCCCAGCCCACACCCGAAAGCGCATGAGGCCCCGCCCAAACAGACAGGAGCATGAGCAGAAAAGTGAGCCACAGCGACGCAGTTCGGCCCCAACGCCGCAGCATGAACAAGCCGATGGTCCCGACCACGCCCACGATCAGCAGCAGCAAAACAAGACCGCCGAACCACACCCAGCCCCAGACGGAGTCCGTCCACATCGGGCGGGGCAAGTCGTCGAGCGCGTCATGCAGCGACGCCGGCAGGAGCGAAGCAAACATCTCGTCCACGAGGACGCCGGCCAGACCAAGCAGCAACGACACCACGATCAGGCCCCGGAACAGCCGTACTGTCATGGCCTAGCGCACGATGCCGCGTGTCGATTGCGCGAGAAAGTCCTGCATTAGCGCGATGTCCCCATCGGCCTCGGACAGGTCGCCACGCAGGGTGTCGATCTGCTGGCGCGCGGCCTCCAGCGTGAGGCCCTGGCGGTAGAGCAGGCGGTACATCTGCTTGATGAGGGCGATGCGCTCGGGCGAGAAGCCGCGGCGCTTGAGGCCTTCGGCGTTGATGCTTTGCGCCTCGGCGGGGTTGCCGCCGGCGGTGACGAAGGGCGGCACGTCCTGCGCCAGCCGGGTCTGGAAGGCCGTCATGGCGTGCGCGCCGACTCGGCCGAACTGGTGCACGCCCGTCAGCCCGCCCAGAAACACCCAGTCGCCCAGGTGCACGTGGCCGGCCAGCTGCACGGCGTTGGCCAGGATGATGTGGCTGCCCAGCTGGCAATCGTGCGCGATGTGCACGTAGGCCATGATCCAGTTGTCGTCGCCCAGGCGGGTGACGCCGGCGTCCTGCACGGTGCCGGTGTTGATGGTGACGAACTCGCGGATGGTGTTGCCGTTGCCGATCTCCAGCCGCGTGGGCTCGCCGGCGTACTTCTTGTCCTGCGGCGCGGCGCCGATGCTGGCGAACTGGAAGATGCGGTTGTCCGCGCCGATGCTGGTGTGGCCCTCGATAACGCAGTGCGCGCCGACACTCGTGCCGGCACCGATGCGCACGTGCGGACCGATGACGGCGTACGGCCCCACCTGCACGCCCGAGTCCAGCTCAGCCTGCGGATCGACCAGCGCGGTGGGATGAATCTGCGTCATGACAAAGAGCGAACACGCACGAACGCGCTGCGCGCCGTCAGATGGCCGCGGAGCAAGCCAGACCAGAACGCCGTGGCCGGACCTGCGCCGGCCACTGGCGTTGTCCCCCCTTGGGGGGAAGGCGCCGCAGGCGACTCAGGGGGGTCATACAACCTTTCTCATGGTGCACATGATCTGCGCCTCCGCAGCCATCTCGCCATCCACGTCGGCGTGGGTGTTGAACTTGTAGATGCCGCCGCGCGAGCGGTCCATGCTGGCGTGCAGCATGAGCTGGTCGCCCGGCTCCACCGGCCGCTTGAAGCGCGCGCCGTCGATGCCGACGAAGTAGAAGACGGATTCGTCGTCGAGCGACATGCCCTCGGTCTCGAACGACAGCAGCGCGCAGGACTGCGCCAGCGCCTCCAGCAGCAGCACGCCGGGAAACACCGGGCGGTTGGGAAAGTGGCCGGTGAAGCAGGGCTCGTTCACCGTCACGTTCTTGATCGCGCGGATGGTCTTGGCCTGCAGGTCGATGTCCAGCACCCGGTCGACCAGCAGAAAAGGGTAGCGGTGCGGCAGCTTGGTCAGGATGTAGTGAATGTCCATCATCACATATGCTCACTAATTGATAGCTGCACGCGCTGGTAACACGGCGCGGGCAGCCTGTTTATTCTTGATCCTGCCCGGGCAGCATCCGTTCGAGGTGTTTGATGCGGTCGCGCAGCCGGTGGATCTGCTTGAGCGTGGCCGCGTTCTTTTCCCACTCGCCATTCTCGGCGATGGGAAAGAAGCCGGTGTAGTGCCCCGGCTTGAGGATGGAGCGCGTGACGATGGAGGCCGAGGAGATGTGCACATGGTCGGCAATCGTCAGGTGCCCCAGGATCATGCCCGCGCCGCCCACCGTGCAATGGGCGCCGATGCGCGCGCTGCCGGCCACGCCCACGCAGCCGGCCATGGCCGTGTGGCGGCCAATGTGGCAGTTGTGGCCGATCTGGATCAGGTTGTCGAGCTTGACGCCGTCCTCGATCACCGTGTCGTCGAGCGCGCCGCGGTCGATGCAGGTGTTGGCGCCGATCTCCACGTCGTCGCCGATGCGCACGGCGCCGAGCTGCTCGATCTTCTCCCAGGCGCCCTCGTGCGGCGCAAAGCCGAAGCCGTCGCCGCCGATGACGGCGCCGCTCTGGATCAGGCAGCGCGCGCCGATCACGCAGTCCTCGCCGATGGTGACGCGCTCCCGGACGATGCTGTCTTCACCAATGCGGGCGCCGCGCCCGACGAAGCTCAGGGCGCCCACGCTGGCCGTGGGGTGGACGAAGGCGCCCTCCTCCACCACCGCGCTGGGGTGCACGCCGGGGCGCGCAGCACCGCCGTGCAGGCGCTTCCACAACTGCGTGACGCGGGCGAAGTACAGGTGCGGGTCGTCGGCGACGATGCAGTCGCCGCCCTGCTGGCTGCGCTGGCGCGCGGCCTCGGCCAGCTCGGGCCCCAGGATGACGCAGCCGGCCTGGCTGTCGGCCAGCAGCGGCACCAGCTTGGGGTTGACCAGAAAGCTCAGCTCGGAGGCCTGGGCGCTCTCCAGCGGCGCCAGCCGGGTGATCAGGCGGTCGGGGTCGCCCAGCAGTTCGCCACCCAAGGCCTGGACGATGGCTCCGGTTCTCAGTGTCACAACGCGTGCCTCGGCAGGCGCCCGCCGGGCCGAAACGACCGGGCCGCGCACGCCGACTCCTCACTCACTTGTCGGCGTTCAGCGCCTTGATCACCTTGTCGGTGATGTCGAGCCGCGGGTTGACGTAGACCGCCTCCTGCAGGATGACGTCGTACTTCTCGGCCTCGGCCACCTGCTTGACCACGCGGTTGGCGCGGTCGAGGATGTGCTGCAGCTCTTCCTGCTTGCGCGCATTCAGGTCTTCCTGGAACTCGCGGCGCCGGCGCTGGAAGTCGCGGTCCTGCTCCAGCAACTGGCGCTGGCGCGTCTGGCGCTGGCTTTCGCTCATGGTCGGCGCCTCGCGCTCGAAGCGCTCGGAGGCGGTCTTCAGCGCCATGCCGGCGTCGTCGATCTCCTTCTCGCGGCGCGAGAACTCCTGCTCCAGCTTGGTCTGCGCCGCCTTGGCGGGTGCCGACTCGCGCAGCATGCGGTCGGTGTTGACAAAGCCGATGCGGGAAGCGTCCTGCGCCTGCACGGCGGGCGCCAGCAGGGCCACGCTGGCACTGGCCGCCAGCAACAAACTGCGAGAAAAAGACAGCATCAAAACGAGGTTCCGATCTGGAATTGGAAACGCTGGATTCTATCGCCGGGCCGCTTGCGCAGCGGCACCGCATAGGCAAAGCGCAGCGGCCCCAGCGGCGAGATCCAGCTCAGGCCGACACCGGTGGAGTAGCGCAGCGCGTCGCCGCTGATCTTGTCGCCGTCGCCGTACAGGGCGCCGGCGTCGATGAAGCCGAGCAGGCGCCGCGTGCGGTCGTTGCCGGCGCCGGGGAAAGGCATGATGAGCTCGGTGTTCAGCGTCACCTTGCGGGTGCCGCCGATGTAGGCGCCGGTCACATCACGCGGGCCCAGCGTGGACTGCTCGTAGCCGCGCACCGAGCCCAGGCCGCCGGAGTAGAAGTTCTTGAACACCGGAAACGGCCGCCCGCCCAGGCCCTTGCCCCAGCCCAGCTCGCCGTTGAAGGCCAGGGTGTAGAACTTGTTGAGCGGTACGTACTGCTGGTACTGGTAGTTGGCCTTGGCGTAGCGCGCGTCGCCGAACAGGCCCAACTCGCCCAGCAGGCGCTGGTAGCGGCCCGAATTGGGCGCCAGCGCGCTGTCGCGCGAGTCGCGCGACCAGCCCAGGGTGAACGGAAAGGCCGTGCTGGTGTAGCCAAAGCGCTCGGCGTAGTCCAGGTAGACGGCGGGGATGTTGGTGCCGGTCTTGATGCGCGTGCGCTCGGCGTTCAGGCCCAGGTACACGGTGTCCAGCTCGGTCACCGGCAGGCCGAACTTCAGGCCCGCGCCCATGGTGATCAGCGTGTAGTTGCCGCCCTGGTCCTGGTAGGGCTTCTGGGTACGGTAGTACACGTCCACCGTGCGCGATACGCCGTTGTGGGTGAAGTACGGGTCGGTGGCGCTGATGACCGCGGTGCGGTTGTACTTGCCGGTGTTCAGCTGCAGGTCCAGCTTGTTGCCGGAGCCGAAGGCGTTGTCCTGCGACAGGCCGAAGGTGAAGGACAGCTTCTCGGCCGACGAGTAGCCGGCGCCAATGCTGATGTTGCCGGTGGGCTTTTCCTTGACCTCGACGTTCAGGTCCACCTGGTCGGGCGCGCCGGGCACCTCGGCGGTGCTCACCGACAGCTCGGTGAAGTAGCCCAGCCGGTCCACGCGGTCGCGCGACAGGCGGATCTTCTCGGCGTCGTACCAGGACGATTCGTACTGGCGGAACTCGCGCCGGATCACCTCGTCGCGCGTGCGGGTGTTGCCCTGGATGTTGATGCGGCGCACGTAGGCGCGGCGCGAGGGTTCGGCCTTGATGACGATGGCCACGCGGTTGTTGACGCGGTCCACCTCGGGCACCGCCTCGACGTGGGCGAAGGCAAAGCCGTAGTTGCCGAAATGCTCGGTGAAGGCCTGGGTGGTCTCGGCCACCTGGTCGGCGTTGTAGGCCTCGCCGGGCCTGATCTTGATGAGCGACTTGAACTCGTCGTCGCGCTCCAGGAAGTTACCGTCCAGCGACACGCCGGAGACCACGAAGCGGTCGCCCTCGGTGACGTTGACGGTGATGCTGATGGCCTCCTTGTCAGGCGCCATGGCGACCTGGGTGGAGTCGATCTTGAAGTCGAGGTAGCCGCGCGCCAGGTAGAAGGAGCGCAGCGCCTCCAGGTCGGCATTGAGCTTGGCGCGCGAGTACTGGTCGCTCTTGGTGTACCAGGACATCCAGTTGCCGGCGTCCAGGTCGAACAGGTCCTTCAGCCGCTTGTCCGAGAAGGCCTGGTTGCCGATGATGTCGATGTCCTTGATGCGCGCCGGGCGGCCTTCGGTGACGTTGAAGGTCAGGCGCACCTGGTTGCGCTCGGACGGGGTGACGGTGGTCTGCACCTCGGCGCCGTACAGGCTGCGGTTGATGTACTGGCGCTTGAGCTCCTGCTCGGCGCGGTCGGCCAGGGCGCGGTCGTAGGGGCGCCCGGCGGCCAGGCCGGCGTCGCGCAGCACGCCCTGCAGCACCTCGTTGCTGAATTCCTTGTTGCCGGCAAACTCCACCGAGGCCACCGTGGGGCGCTCCTGCACGATGACCACCAGCACGTCGCCCTGCACTTCCAGGCGCACGTCGTTGAACAGGCCCAGGCCGAACAGCGCCCGAATGGCGGCGGCGCCCTTGTCGTCGTTGTAGGTCTCGCCCACGCGCACCGGCAGCGACGCGAACACCGTGCCCGGCTCCACGCGCTGCAGGCCTTCGACGCGGATGTCGCGCACGGTGAACGGGTCGACCGCCCAGGCCAGTTGCGTGGCAAACGCCATGGCCACCAGCGAAGTCACGGACCGCAGGCGAAAACGTTGTGCGATGGATTTCATGAATGCTCGGGGGAAGAGAGAAAGCAGCGCCTGCGCGAGGCCGGAGGTAGGTTCGGTTCGATCAGCCCAGGCGAGCCACGACGTCGTTGAACATGGCGATGGCCATCATGGCCAGCAGCAGGGACATGCCGGCGTACTGCAGGCGCTGCAGCCACACGCCGGCCACGGGCCTGCCCGTCACGGCCTCCCAAAGATAATACATCAGGTGCCCCCCATCGAGGACCGGCACCGGCAGCAGGTTGAGCACGCCCAGGCTGACGCTGATGAAGGCCAGAAAGCCCAGGTAATACGTCAGCCCCAGCGCGGCCGACTTGCCCGCGTAGTCGGCGATGGCGATGGGTCCGCTCAGGTTCTTCAATGACAGCTCGCCCATCAGCATGCGGCCCAGCAGCTTCAGCGACAGGGCCGACACCTCCCACACCCGCACCGCGCCGGACCACAGCCCCTCCAGCGCGCCCTGGCGCACCAGCACCATCTCGGGCAGGCCGCCCACGTAGGCGCCGATGCGGCCCACGGGCTGGCCCTTGTCCTCGTGCAGCTCGGGCTGCACGGCCAGCGTCAGGCTGCGGCCGTCGCGCTCGATCTGCCAGTCGGCGGGCGGCGGCGCGCCGTGGGCGGCCGAGGCGCGGATCAGCTCGCGCAGTTGCTGCCCATCCTGCACCGCCACGTCACCCACGCGGCGCACCACGTCGCCGGCCTGCAGGCCGGCGCGCTGCGCGGCACCGCCGGCCATCACCTCGCCCACCGTGGGCGCCGACAGCGGCGAGACGATGCCGATGGCGCGAAACAGCCGAGCGTCCGGGTCCCTGGTCTCTAGCGTGGACAGCGGCAGCGTGAATTCGCGCCCCGGCCCGTCGGCCCTGCGGCCCACGTCCAGCACCACGTCCTGGCCGTCGAGCGCGCCACGCGTCAGCACCCAGCGCAGGGTCTCGAACGAGGCCACCGGCTTGAGCGCATCGCCCGCCAGGGCTGCGCGGCGCACGGTTTCGCCGCCCTGCAGCCCGGCCTGCTCGGCCAGCGAGCCGGCCACCGGCGGCGACAAGATGGCGCGCGGCTCCTGCACGCCAATCCAGTTGACCAGCGCGTACAGCAGCACCGCCAGGATCAGGTTGGCCGCCGGCCCGGCGGCGACGATGAGCGCGCGCGACTTCAGCGGCTGGTTGTTGAAGGCCCGCGCCCGATCGGCCTCGGCCACCGGCGCCTCGCGCTCGTCCAGCATCTTCACGTAGCCGCCGAAGGGAATGGCGCACAGCACGAATTCGGTGTCCTGGCCCGGGCGCTGCTTTTTCGGCTTGAAGCGGGCAATGGTCTGCCCGAAACCGACGGAAAAGCGCAGCACCTTCACCCCGCGCGCCACGGCCATGCGGTAGTGGCCCCATTCGTGCACGGCAATCAGCACGCCGAGGGCGACAACGAAAGCAATCAAGGTCAACAGCATGGGGCGTATTGTCCCCGCACGCGACCAGAACGCACGGCGGCGCTCAGCGCGCGCCGATGCGTTTCACCACCGCCTGCGCCGCGGCACGCGCGCGCGCGTCCACATCGAGCAGCGCCGCCAGCCCGTCGGGCGTCTGGGGCGCCACGCCGTCCAGCGTGGCGCGGTTGACGGCGTGGATCTGGTCGAAGCGGATCTGCCGCTGCAGGAACGCGTCCACCGCCACCTCGTTGGCGGCGTTCAGCACCGCACAGGTGCCGGGCGCGGCGCGCAGCGCCTCCCAGGCCAGCGCCAGGCCGGGGTAGCGCTCGCGGTGGCCGTCGGCGTCGATGGGCTCGAAGCTCAGACCCTGCAGCGCGTGAAAGTCCAGCGCCGCCGCCCCGCTTTCGATGCGCTCGGGCCAGGCCAGGCCGTAGGCGATCGGCACGCGCATGTCGGGCGTGCCCAGTTGCGCCACGACCGAGGTGTCCTTGTACTGCACCATCGAGTGGATCACGCTTTGCGGGTGGATCACCACGTCGAGCTGCTCGGGCGCCACGCCGAACAGGTAGCGCGCCTCGATCACCTCCAGCGCCTTGTTCATCATGGTGGCCGAATCGACCGAGATCTTGCGGCCCATGACCCAGTTGGGGTGCGCGCAGGCCTCTTCCGGCGTCACCTCGCCCAGCGTGGCCGGGGCGCGGGTGCGAAACGGCCCGCCCGAGGCGGTGAGGATGATCTTGTCGATGCGCGCGCCCCAGGTGGCCGGGTCGTCGGGCAGCGACTGGAAAATGGCCGATTTCTCGCTGTCGATGGGCAGCAGCGTGGCGCCGCCCTCGCGCACGGCGCGCAGAAACACCTCGCCGCCGACCACCAGCGCCTCCTTGTTGGCCAGCAGCAGGCGCTTGCCCGCGCGCGCCGCCGCCAGGCACGGCGCCAGGCCGGCGGCGCCGACGATGGCGGCCATGACGGTGTCCACCTCGGCGCATGCGGCCACTTGTTCGATGGCGGCCGGCGTGTGCTCCACCTGCGTGGACAGGCCTTTTTGCCTGATCTTGTCGGCCAGCTCGGCGGCGTGCGGCGCGCTGGCCATCACCGCCACGCGCGGCCGGAACTGTTCGCATTGCGCCAGCATCACGTCCACCTGCGTGGCGGCCGTGAGGGCGACGACCTCGAAGCGCTCCGGGTGGCGCGCCACCACGTCCAGCGTGTTGGTGCCGATGGAGCCGGTGGAGCCCAGCACCGCCAGGCGTTGGCAGTGCGTCATGCCCCGCCCTGCCCGAAGGAGACCAGCAGCATCGCCAGCGGCAGCGTGGGCAGCAGCGCGTCGATGCGGTCCAGCACGCCGCCATGGCCGGGCAGCAGGCGGCTGGAATCCTTCATGCCGGCGCTGCGCTTGACCAGCGATTCCAGCAGGTCGCCGACCACGCTCATGGCCGCCAGGAACAGGACGCCCAGCAGCAGCCACACGGCGCCCGATGCGTGCAAGCGGGTGTACAGGCTGGCAGCGCCCGTGGCGTAGGCGCGGTCCAGCCACACCCACAGGGCCGCCACCAGCAGCACGCCCAGCATGCCGCCCCACACACCCTCCCAGCTCTTCTTGGGGCTGATGACCGGCGCCAGCCTGGCGCCGCCCGACAGCTTGCCGCCCAGGGCGCGGCCGAAGAAGTAGGCAAAGATGTCGGCCGCCCACACCAGCACCAGCACCGACAGCAGGAAATTCACCCCCAGGCGCCGCGCCTGCGCCATGGCCAGCCAGGCCACGACCAGCGCCGCCACGCCGATGCCCCAGCGCAGCCCCAGCGGCAGCCGCGGCCAGCCCGCCACCCCGCCCTTGAGCAGCGCCGCCCCGCCCAGCACCCAGGCCAGCGCGGCGGCGATCCACAGCAGCGGCAGCGGCCGCTCGACCGCGCCGGCCCACCACAGCGCCCCGCACACGGCCAGGCAGGCCGCGCCAGTGGCCAGGGCAGTAGCGCCCGCCAGGCCGTTCAGCCGCGCCCATTCCCAGGCGGCGGCGGCCATCGCCACCAACAACAACGCGATGAAGGGCGTAGGCGTGGGCGCAAACAGCGCCGGCAGCAGCACCGCCAGCAGCACCAGCGCGGTGATCACCCGTTGCAGCAGCATGTGTTTTCGGCCCCTTCAGCCCGCAGCGACCTGCTGGGCCAGCTGTTCCGAAGTCTGGCCGAAGCGCCGCTCGCGCGCGGCGTAGGCGGCCAGGGCTTCGTCCAGCGCGGCGGCGTCGAAGTCGGGCCACAGCCGGTCGCTGAAATACAGCTCGCTGTAGGCGCACTGCCACAGCAGGAAGTTGCTGATGCGCTGCTCGCCGCCGGTGCGGATCAGCAGGTCGGGGTCGGGCACATGGGCCAGGGCCATGGCGCGGCCCAGCGCCGCCTCGGTGATCGGCTCGCCGCGCGCCGCCAGGCGGGCGGCGGCCTGCGCGATGTCCCAGCGCCCGCCGTAGTTGAAGCACACGTTCAGCACCATGCGCTCATTGTCGGCGGTCTGGCCTTCGGCCTGGGCCAGTGCCTGGCGCATGCCGACCGGCAGGCTGTCGCGCTCGCCCACGAAGTGCAGACGGATGCCGCCCTGGTTCAGCTCCGGCACCTCGCGCGTCAGCGCCTTGCCCATCAGCGCCATCAGGCCGCTGACCTCGTCCTCGGGCCGGCTCCAGTTCTCGGAGGAGAAGGCGAACACCGTCAGCACCTTCACCCCGCGCTCGGCGCAGGCGCGGATGCAGCGGCGCAGCGACTCCACGCCCTGCCGGTGCCCGGCGATGCGCGGCATCAGCCGCCGCTTGGCCCAGCGGCCATTGCCGTCCATCACGATGGCCACATGGTGCGGGACGGCGGCTGGGGAAACAGGAGCTTGGGCCATGCGCGATGCAGGTCGTTTCAACGGGCGTTTTTGGAATCCGCCCCTGACCAACCAGTGAATACAAAAACGGGGCTGCGCAGCAAGCCCCGAAAGGGCCGCGGAGCAGGCCATCCCAGAACGCCGTGGTCGGGGCCCCCCCGACCACCAGCGTTGTCCCCCTGGGGGAAGGCGGCCGCAGGCCGACTCAGGGGG
>JAEXBL010000129.1 GCA_023394015.1 Pseudomonadota bacterium
CACTTACACTGGCGGCCTGCGGCAAGCAGCAAGAGGCCCCCCAGGCAGGCAAGCCACAGGTGACCGTGGTGACCCTGGCCACCCAACCCGTTTCCCTGACCACCGAACTGCCGGGCCGGACTTCGCCCTTCCGGGTGGCCGAGGTCCGGCCCCAGGTCAATGGCATCGTCCAGAAGCGCCTCTTCACCGAGGGTGGCGAGGTCAAGGCCGGGCAGCAGCTCTACCAGATCGATCCCGCGCTGTACCAGGCCAGCCTGGACAGCCAGCGCGCCGCGCTGGCGCGCGCCCAGGCGCAGCAGAAGTCGGCCGCGCTGCTGGCCGAGCGCTACAAGCCGCTGGTGGCCACGCGCGCGGTCAGCCAGCAGACCTACGACAACGCCGTCGCCGCGCGCGACCAGGCGGCCGCCGACGTGCTGTCGGCCCGCGCCGCGCTGGACACGGCGCGCATCAACCTGGTCTACACCAAGGTGTTGTCGCCCATCGACGGCATCATCGGGCGCTCCACGGTGACCGAGGGCGCGCTGGTCACGGCCAACCAGACCGGGGCGCTGGCCACGGTGCAGCAGATCGATCCGATCTACGTCGACGTGACGCAGTCCACCGTGCAGCTGCTGCGCCTGCAGAACGCGCTGGCCAGCGGCGAGCTGAAGAAGGCCGACGGCGAACAGGCCGCGCTGGTGACGCTGACGCTGGAAGACGGTTCGCAATACGCGCAGCAGGGCAAGCTGCAATTCTCCGAAGTCACGGTCGATCCGGGCACCGGCTCGGTCACGCTGCGCGCGGTGTTCCCCAACCCGGACCGCCGCCTGCTGCCGGGCATGTTCGTGCGCGCCCGCCTGGCCGACGGCGTCGCCGCCGACGGCCTGCTGGTGCCGCAGCGCGGCGTGACCCGCAACCAGCGCGGCGTTCCGACGGCGCTGGTGGTCAACGCCAAGAACCAGGTCGAGCTGCGTGAACTCAAGACCGACCGCGCCATCGGCGACAAGTGGCTGGTCACCGAAGGCCTGGCCGCCGGCGACAAGGTCATCGTCGAAGGCGTGCAGATGGTGCGCCCGGGCGTGGAAGTGATCGCCACCGAGGCCAGCGCCAAGGCGCCGCAAGCGGCGCAGCCGCAGGCGGCCGCGGCGGCGAAGCAGTAGTCAGGGAGCTCGCATGGCAAAGTTTTTCATAGATAGGCCGGTATTCGCCTGGGTGATAGCAATCGTGCTGATGATGGCCGGTGCGCTGTCCATCCTGGGGCTGCCGGTCGCCCAGTACCCCAACATCGCGCCGCCGGCCATCGGCATCGCGGTGACCTACCCGGGCGCCTCGGCGCAGACCGTGCAGGACACCGTGGTCCAGGTGATCGAGCAGCAGATGAACGGCCTGGACGGCCTGCAATACATCTCCTCGGAAAGCAATTCCGACGGTAGCATGTCCATCACGCTGACCTTCGCGCAGGGAACCAACCCCGACACCGCGCAGGTGCAGGTGCAGAACAAGCTGTCGCTGGCGCAGCCGCTGCTGCCGCAGGAAGTGCAGCAGCAGGGCATCCGCGTCACCAAGGCCACCAAGAACTTCCTGATGGTGGCCGGCTTCGTGTCCACCGACGGCTCGATGACCAAGGACGACCTGGCCGACTACGTCGCGTCCTACGTCCAGGACCCCATCAGCCGCACGCAGGGCGTGGGCGACTTCCAGCTGTTCGGTTCGCAGTACGCGATGCGCATCTGGCTGGACCCGGCCAAGCTGGTGAACTTCGGCCTGACCACGGTCGACGTGGTCAACGCCATCAAGGAGCAGAACGTACAGGTGTCGTCCGGCCAGCTGGGCGGCCTGCCGTCGGTGCGCGGCCAGCAGCTCAACGCCACCATCATCGGCCCGTCGCGCCTGGAGAAACCGGAAGACTTCGAGCGCATTCTGCTCAAGGTCAACACCGACGGCTCGCAGGTGCGCCTGGGCGACGTCGCCAGCATCGAGCTGGGCGGGCAGACCTACGCCATCGACAGCTACAACAACGGCAAGCCGGCCTCGGGCCTGGCCGTCAAGCTGGCGCCGGGCGCCAACGCGCTGGACACGGCGCAGGCGGTGCGCGACACCATCAACAGCCTGAAGCCTTACTTCCCGCCGGGCATGGACGTCGTCTATCCGTATGACACGACGCCGTTCGTCAGCCTGTCGATCCATGAAGTGTTCAAGACGCTGATCGAGGCCATCATCCTGGTGTTCCTGGTGATGTACCTGTTCCTGCAGAACTTCCGCGCGACCATCATCCCCACGCTGGCCGTGCCGGTGGTGCTGCTGGGCACGTTCGCGGTGCTGGCGGCGTTCGGCTATTCCATCACTACGCTGACCATGTTCGGCATGGTGCTGGCCATCGGCCTGCTGGTCGACGCCGCCATCGTGGTGGTCGAGAACGTCGAGCGGGTGATGGCCGAAGAAGGGCTGTCGCCCAAGCAGGCGACGCGCAAGTCCATGTCGCAGATCACCGGCGCGCTGATCGGCATCGCCATGGTGCTGGCCGCCGTGTTCATTCCGATGGCGTTCTTCGGCGGCTCCACGGGCGTGATCTATCGCCAGTTCTCCATCACCATCGTGTCGTCCATGGTGCTGTCGGTGATCGTGGCCATCGTGTTCACGCCGGCGCTGTGCGCCACGCTGCTAAAGCCGAATCCCAAGGGCCATCACGGTTCCAAGAAGGGCTTTTTCGGCTGGTTCAACCGCAGTTTCGACCGCAGCAGCAACGGCTACGCCAACACGGTGGCGCGCGGCCTGAACCGCAGCAAGCGCCTGATGCTGATCTACCTGGCGCTGGTGATCGCCATGGGCTGGATGTTCACGCGCATTCCCACGGCGTTCCTGCCGGACGAGGACCAGGGCATTCTGTTCGCCCAGATCCAGGCCCCGGCCGGCTCGACGGCGCAGGCGACCCAGGCCGTCATCGACGACGCCACCGCCTATCTGCTGAACGAAGAGAAGGACGCCGTGGTGTCGGTGTTCGCGGTCAACGGCTTCAACTTCGGCGGCCGCGGCCAGAACGCCTCCATGCTGTTCATCAAGCGGCGCGACTGGGAAGAGCGCGGCGACGCCAGCCTGAAGGCCGGCGCCGTGGCGGCGCGCGCCAATGCGCACTTCGCCAAGACCGAGCGCCGCGCGCAGCTGTTCGTGGTGCCGCCGCCCGCAGTGATGGAGCTGGGCAACGTCACCGGCTTCGACTTCCAGCTGATGGACCGCGCCGGCGTGGGCCACGAGAAGCTGCTGGCCGCGCGCAACCAGTTGCTGGGCGAAGCGGCCAAGAGCCCGGTGCTGCGCGGCGTGCGTCCCAACGGCATCGAGGACGCGCCGCAATACCAGCTTGACATCGACCGCGAAAAGGCGCGCGCGCTGGGCGTGGCGGTGTCGGATATCAACGCCACGCTGGCCACCGCCTGGGGCTCGTCGTACGTCAACGACTTCATCGACCGCGGCCGCGTGAAGAAGGTGTTCGCGCAGGGCGAGGCTTCCTCGCGCATGCTGCCGGAAGACCTGGACAAGTGGTACGTGCGCAACAAGGCCGGCGACATGGTGCCGTTCTCGGCCTTCTCCAAGGCCACCTGGAGCTTCGGCCCGCAGAAGCTGAACCGCTACAACGGCGTGCCGTCGTACAACATCCAGGGCCAGGCGGCGCCGGGCTACAGCTCGGGCGCGGCGATGGAGGAAATGGAGCGGCTGGCGGCCAAGCTGCCGGTGGGCGTGGGCTTCGAGTGGACCGGCCTGTCGTTCGAAGAACGCCTGTCCGGCGCCCAGGCGCCCGCGCTCTACGCGATTTCGCTGATCGTGGTG
>JAEXBL010000246.1 GCA_023394015.1 Pseudomonadota bacterium
GTGATGGACGAAGCACAACTTCGCCCTCATGGGGTGCCGCAGTTTCGCAAGAAAACACAAAGTAACCACGAGGCCGCAGACAACGGTGCACCTCCGCCATCACCGACTCAAGGGGCCCCACGTGAACCAAAACCTCACAACATATTACGATATCATAGTTTTCCGCCGGCGATTTCTTAAGAAAATCAATGAGATCAGAGTGAAACAACTGCGTATAAACTCCCCGCCTCTCGGCCAGTTCGATCATTTTTTGTGAAAGATCTACGCCGACGAACCTTCCTTCCACCGCCCCAAGATTGGCTCCCACCAAACCTGTGCCACACCCCAGATCCAATACATCCCAATAAGTACCCGAAACGTATCTTCGAATTGTCTCAACTATAATCCGTGGCGTCTGATAGCCCAAACTCTCCAAGAGATGCGAATCATAAGTCGCCGCATATTCATTATATTTTGCTTCAATGATATCGGCAGGTTGCCCAGTTCCGCCGTCTCTCAAGTGCCGATACCAATATTGAATGATTTCGCTTTCTGGAGCAAGGGGCAAGGCTTGACCAATATAATCTCTTGCGCGCGCGAGATTGCCTCGCGCGATCTCGCATGACATCAATCCGATCAACACGTTCGGGGCTCTTGGCTGCTCTTTATTCACTCGCTCGAAGTGCGGAAGTGCTTCGGAAAATCTCCCCGCGAAGGCAAGTTCCTGTGCATAAGTTAAGCGGATATTTATATCCTCAGAATATAGCGCAATTCCACGTGCCAGCAGCATCAACATCGCCGATCTATCGTTGCAAAGCTCAGCAATCTTTATGGCGCGCTTCAGAGCGCTTATACCAAAAGAATTCAACGACAGCGCGTTATGAATACAACGCAGCGCTTCAGCGGGTTGCTTTGCTAATGCGTAGAGGCGGCCGAGCTCAAGCACTGGCGCAACCTGCATCGGTGACACTGCACACGCACGCGACACCACGGCAATGGCGTCGCTGATACGTCCATCACCCTCCTCTATCCGTGCCTCGAGCAGCAGCAAGCGAATATCACCAGCATTCTGATTTCTTAGTCGCCGAACAGCATCACGGGCCTCTGCGTAGAGCCCATCGTCAATCAGTTTCTTAATCGCATAGAGATCTGTTTCCAAAAATTCACTCATGATCATTCAAACGGCACAATAATTATTGGATCACTGTCACTAGAAACTCCCGGCTGATGTGCGCGCCGAGCTGGTTCACGCGGTCGAGGAACTGCGTCAAAAATGCGTGTAGCCCGGTGGCCAGGATGTCGTCGATGCGGCCGTAGCGCAAGTCGGCGCGCAGGCGACCGGCGCGGCGCAGGGTGTCACCCTGCGGGTCGGCGCCGACGTGGCGCAGGTTGTGCATCACCTCGCTCATGCAGTGGTGCAGCGAGCGCGGCATGGCTTCGCGCAGCATCAGCAGCTCGGCCACGCGCTCGGGGGTGATCACGTCGCGGTAGACCTTGCGGTAGGTCTCGAAGGCGCTGACGCTGCGCAGGATGGCCGACCAGTGGTAGTAGTCGTACTCCAGGTCGCGCTCGCTGGCGCTGCCGAAGAACTCGCTCTCCACGGCATGGAACTTCACGTCCAGGATGCGGGCGGTGTTGTCGGCCCGCTCCAGAAAAGTGCCCAGGCGCAGGAAGTGGAAGGCCTCGTCCTTGAGCATGGTGCCCAGCGTGACGCCGCGCGACAGGTGCGAGCGGAACTTGACCCACTCGAAGAACGGCGCCGGATCGGCATCGAACGCGCCCGAACGGGCCAGGCGGCTGACCTCCAGCCAGGTCTGGTTGAGCGTCTCCCACACCTCGGTGGTGAGCGCCCCGCGCACGGCGCGGGCATTTTCGCGCGCCTGCTTCAGGCAGCTCAGGATGGAGGCCGGGTTGCCCTCGTCCAGCACCATGAAGCGCATCACGCCCTGCGGCGTGACCTCGCCGTGGCGCACGGTGTAGTCGGGCAGCAGCTCGCTGAGCGACAGCACGCCCTGCCAGCCGTATTGCGACACCGCCGCCGACTGCGGCAGCAGCGAAGTCTCGTGGTGCACGCTGAGCATGCGGGCGGTGTTCTCGGCCCGCTCGGTGTAGCGCGACATCCAGAACAGGTGATCGGCGGTGCTGGACAGCATGGACTTACTCCTCAGCGCTCTTCATCGGGCGAACGACGTGCCAACGGACTGGGCAAACGCTTGCGCAAAAAATCACCAAAGAGCGCCCCAATGTATGCACCCGAACCAGCGGCCATGGCAACAAACAGGACGGCCAGAGGCCACATCGAAGCACCGCCACCTTGATACGGCTGCGTGAACTCGGCGAACTCCACATAGCCAACAAATCCCAAGACAGGCACAAGCACTGAAATCCAGAGCACTCCAAGAGCCCAATGAAGCACAGCAGACACCACGATCGAAAACAGGAAAACCTGATCAATATCCATGTTGCTCAGGCCTCCAGCACCCAGGTGTCCTTCGTCCCCCCGCCCTGCGACGAGTTGACGACCAGCGAGCCTTCCTTGAGCGCCACGCGCGTCAGCCCGCCCGGCGCCATCTGCACCTGCTTGCCCGACAGCACGAAGGGGCGCAGGTCGATGTGGCGCGGGGCGATGCCCGCCTCCACATGGGTGGGGCAGCTCGACAGGCTGAGCGTGGGCTGGGCGATGTAGTCCGCGGGCTGGGCCTGCACGGCGGCGCGGAACTGCTCGATCTCGGCCGCGCTGGCCGCGGGGCCGACCAGCATGCCGTAGCCGCCGGCGCCGTGCACCTGCTTCACCACCAACTCGTCCATGTGCGCCAGCACGTACTTGAGGTCTTCCGGCTCGCGGCACATCCAGGTGGGCACGTTGGCCAGGATCGGCTTTTCGCCCAGGTAGAACTCGATCATCTTCGGCACGTAGGGGTAGATCGACTTGTCGTCGGCCACGCCGGTGCCCACGGCGTTGCACACCGTCACGTGGCCGGCGCGGTAGGCCTGCATCAGGCCGGCGCAGCCGAGGGTGGAGTCGGCGCGGAATTCGCGCGGGTCCAGGTAGTCGTCGTCCACGCGGCGGTAGATCACGTCCACCCGCTGCGGCCCGCGCGTGGTGCGCATGTAGACAAAGCCGTCCTGCACGAACAGGTCCTGCCCCTCGACCAGTTCCACGCCCATTTGCTGCGCCAGGAAGGCGTGCTCGAAGTAGGCGCTGTTGTACATCCCGGGCGTCAGCACCACCACGGTGGGATCGGCGGTGGCGGCGGGGCTGCTGTCGCGCAGGGTTTCCAGCAGCAGGTCGGGGTAGTGCGCCACCGGCGCCACGGCGTAGGTGCTGAACAGTTCCGGAAACAGGCGCATCAGCATCTTGCGGTTTTCCAGCATGTAGCTCACGCCGCTGGGCACGCGCAGGTTGTCCTCCAGCACGTAGTAGTCGCCGCGCCCGCCCTGGCCACCGGCGCGCACGATGTCGATGCCGGCGATGTGCGCATACACCTGCTGCGGCACGGCCACGTCCTGCATGATGCGGCGGTACTGGCTGTTGCGCAGCACCTGCTCAGGCGGGATCACGCCGGCCTTCAGAATCTCCTGCCCGTGGTAGACGTCGTGGATGAAGCGGTTGAGCGCGGTCACGCGCTGCACCAGGCCGCGTTCCAGCATGGCCCATTCGTCCGCCGGAATGATGCGCGGGATCAGGTCGAAGGGAATCAGCCGCTCGGTGCCGGCGCCGTCTTCGTCCTGCTCGCCATACACGGCAAAGGTGATGCCGACGCGGCGGAAGATCATCTCCGCCTCCTCGTGGCGCGAGCGCATCAGCGCCGGGCTTTGCGCGCGCAGCCAGTCGGCGTAGGCGCGGTAATGCGGACGGATGGCGGCCTCGGCCGGGTAGCCCCGCACCTGGCCCTTGGCGGGCGCCAGGGCCTCGTACATCTCATCGAACGGGTGCATTGCGCCGCGCCTCCAATCCATTGCCAAGCGAACAAGCATAGCAAGGCGCGGGCCTTGGGCCGGCTACTCGGCGGGCGGCTGGTGGTGCCAGTAGCGGCGGCCGGTCTGGCGCTGGCACTGCACGGTGTCGGGGTGCTGGCTGCGCCACCACAGCGCGCCGCAGCGGGGCGACGCCACCAGTTCGGCCCCGCGCGCGGCGTAGCGCGCCCGCACCTCGGCCGCGGGGTGGCCGAAGCGGTTGCGGTAGCCCGACTGCACCAGCGCCCAGCGCGGCCGCACCGCGTCGATGAAGGCCGCCGACGACGAGGTGCGGCTGCCATGGTGCGGCACCAGCAACACGTCGGCGCGCAGGTCGGGCTCGCGCGCCATCAACGCCCGCTCCTGGGCCACCTCGATGTCGCCCACCAGCAGCGCCGTGCGCGCGCCGGCGCGCACGCGCAGCACGCAGCTCATGGCGTTGGACTTGCGTTGCACCGCATAGTCTTGCGCCAGTGGATGCAGCACGCTGAAGGCCACGCCGTCCCACATCCACTGCTGTCCGGCCTGGCAGCGCATGGCGGTGCGCGCGGCCTGCAGCTCGTGCCCCTCCTCGATCGACGACAGCAGGCTGGCGCCACGCTGCCAGCCCAGCAGCGCCGCGGCGCCGCCGGCGTGGTCGCTGTCGCGGTGGCTCAGCACCAGCAGGTCGATGCGCTCGCCCAGGGCGCGCAGCAGCGGCAGCAGCACGCGGTGGCCGGCGTCGCTCTCCAGCGAGTAGCGCGGGCCGGCGTCGTACACCAGCGTGTGGCCGGCGGTGCGCACGATGACGGCGTTGCCCTGCCCGACGTCGGCCGCCAGCAGTTCGAACTGGCCCTCTGGCGGCCGCGCCGGCTGCCACAGCAGCAAGGGCAGCAGCAGCGGCACGCCGGCCAGCCGCCAGGGCCACGGCCAGCGCAGCGCCAGCAGCAAGCCGCCCGCCACCGCGGCCACACCCAGCGCCAGCGGCGCGGCCGGCATCGACACGCTGGCCCACGGCCAGGTGGACAGCCACTGCAGCAGCGCGGCCAGCGGCGACAACGCCCAGCCAGCCACCGTCCACAGCGGCGACCACAGCACGCCACCCAGCGCCAGCGGCGTGACGACCAGGGTGACGACCGGAATCGCCACCAGATTGGCCAGCAGCCCCACCACCGACGCCTGCCCGAACAGCAGCAG
>JAEXBL010000267.1 GCA_023394015.1 Pseudomonadota bacterium
AAGCCGGCGTGCACCGGGTGCTCGGCGGCGCCGCCTTCGGTGTGCAGCTGCCAGCGCTCGGGCGCCAGCGCATCGCGGGCGATGCGGGCCACGCGCGTGCCCAGGTGCAGCGCGCCGGTGGCTTGCAGCGGCTCGGCCCAGCGCTCGGGCAGGCTGGCCATGGCGGGCGCCGCCACCCAGTGTGGCTCGCGCCGCGGCGGCGCGGCCTCGACCACGCGGCCGTGCTCGTCCAGCACGCGCACGGCGTTGGCGCTCCAGCGCCGCAGCACATCGGCCGCGGTGGCTTCCAGCGCGGTGGAAAAGCGCGCATCGCGCACGGTGAAGTACTGCGCGCCGATGTCGAAGCCGCCGAAAGGCGTGCCGTGCGTGGCCACGCGCCCGCCGGGCCGGGGCGCGGCTTCAAACACCTGCACCGCGTGCCCGGCCTGCCGCAGCGTGCGGGCGCAGGCCAGGCCGGCGATGCCGGCGCCGATGACGGCGAATTGACGGGGCGAGGGGTGGTTGGGGCGGCTCATGCAGCCACTTTACATGCTGCTGCCGTGCTGCTCGAGCAGCGCCTGGCGGGTGACCGGGCGCGCCAGCTGCTGCAGCCACCAGCCGAGCGCCTGGCCGGGCTCGGCGTTGGCGCGCCAGGCGTAGCTGAGCTGCGCGATGCGCGTGCTGCGCTCCACCCGCCGCGCCACCAGCCGGCCGGTGGCCAGGTAGGGGCGGGCGACGGGCTCGGGCAGAAAGCCGGCGCCCAGCCCGCGCAGGTGCGCGTCCAGCTTGGCCGCCAGGCTGGAGACGGTGAAGCTCTCCTGCCCAGCCAGCAGGCCGAAGGACTGGGTGGCGCCGCTGGGCGCCGAATCGGCCACCACGATGGCGCGGTGCTGCAGCAGCGCCTGGTCCGACAGCGGCTCGGGGGCCTGGGCCAGCGGGTGGTGCGGCGCCACGGCGTAGACGAAGCGCACCGGCCCCAGCGGCCTGGCGCGCAGGTGGACGGCGCTGGAGGGCTCCAGGATCACGCCGATGGCCAGATCCGCCTGGCCCGAGCTGAGTGCGCCCACGGTGCCGCTCAGGATTTCCTCGCGCAGGCGCAGCCGCGTCGGCGGCTGCAGCTTGAAGAAGTCGCTGCACAGCTCCATCAGCGTGGCGTGCGAGATCAGGCCGTCGGCGGCGATGGTCAGCGCCGGCTCCCAGCCGGTGGCCACGCGCTTGACGCGGTGGACGATGGCCTCTACCTCCTGCCGCAGGCGCTCGCCCTGGGCCAGCAGCTCGGCGCCCGCCGCCGTGGGGCGGGCCTGGCGCGTGCTGCGGTCGAACAGCAGCACGTCCAGCGCATCCTCGATCTGGCGCACGCGGTAGCTGAGCGCGCTGGGCACCAGGCCCAGCGTGCGCGCCGCTCCGGCAAAGCTGCCGGCCTGCGCGATGGCGTGCAGCATGCGAAAGGCATCGGGCGTCAGCACGTCGGCGGGTTTGGTCATGCAGGCTGGTTCAGTTCAAATTTTTTGAATGATGCCATCAAGCCCATGCGGCCACAACGTCCGCGCCAGGGCCTACAGTGGAAGGCATCGAGATAAAAGGAGTTCACACATGATCAGGATTCGCAAGTCGCAGGATCGCGGCCATGCCGACCACGGCTGGCTCAAGTCGCAGCACAGCTTTTCGTTCGCCGGTTATTACGACCCGGCCCACATGGGCTGGGGCAACCTGCGCGTCATCAACGAGGACCGCATCGCCCCCGGCACCGGCTTCGGCACGCACGGCCACCGCGACATGGAAATCATCAGCTACGTGCTGTCCGGCGAGCTGGCCCACAAGGACAGCATGGGCAACGTCAAGGGCATTCCGCCGGGTGACGTGCAGCGCATGAGCGCCGGCAGCGGCGTGATGCACAGCGAGTTCAACCATGCCGAGGGCCAGACCACGCACTTTCTGCAGATCTGGATCGAGCCCAACGTGCGCGGCATCCCGCCCAGCTACGAGCAGAAGACCGTGCCCACCGCCGACAAGCGCGGCCAGCTGCGCCTGGTGGCCGCCGAGCAGCCGGGGCCCGGCGCGGTGAAGATCCACGCCGACGCCGCCCTGTACGCCGGCCTGTTCGACGGCGCCGAAAGCGCCGAACTGGACATCGACCCGGCGCGCAAGGCCTACGTGCACCTGGTGCGCGGCGAGCTGAACGTGAACGGCCAGCGCCTGAGCGGAGGCGATGCCGCGCTGATTGAGCAGGAAAGCCGCATCCGCCTGGACGGCGGGCAGGACGCCGAGGTGCTGGTGTTCGACCTGGCGGCGTGAGCGGGGAGATGACCTCGCTGCGCTCGATGACCGGCGCTGGCGCGCCATGACCAATGACCAAGGCGGCGGCCGCGGCTGAAGCGGTGATGCCATGAAAAAAAGGGAGCGTTGCAACACCGCTCCCTTTTTTGTCGGGGGTGGTGGCCCGGATCGCCGGGCCAGCGCGCCGGTCAGTCGCTGCCGCCAGCCAGGCCCAGCAGGGCCAGCAGACCCTGGAACACGTTGAAGATGTCCAGGTACAGGGCCAGCGTGGCGCTGATGTAGTTGGT
>JAEXBL010000351.1 GCA_023394015.1 Pseudomonadota bacterium
CAGCATCCACAGGCCGCTGACGCGGTCGAGCACCACCGACCACGCGGGCGCCAGCGTGGCCGACCCGGCGCGGCGCAGCACCACGGCACGGTAGACGTCGCCGCCGACCACGGCGCCGGGCAGCAGCGCGTTCAGGCCGATGGCCTGGAAGTACCAGCGCGTGGCGTCGCGCACGCCCAGCTCGGCGCCCAGCCAGCGCGCCAGCGCGCGCCAGCGCAGTGCCGAGACCAGGTTGGAGGCGATGGCCGCCGCCAGCCCCGCCAGCAGCCAGCCGGGCTGCGCCTGCCGCAACTGCGCCAGCACGCGCGCCGGATCGGCCAGGGCGATGACGGCGCCCAGCAGCGCCAGGCCGGCCAGGCCGCGCAGCAGGGCCTTGGCGCCGCGCGTCACGCTATTGATTCAGGCGCTGCCGGCGCCGCAGAGGCGGTCGCCGGGGCCGCATCGGGCACCACTTCCTCGGCGTGGAACTGCGGCGCGCCGCCGGCCTCGTGGTAGATGCGGGTGAGCAGCTCGCCGATCAGGCCGGCGCCGATGAGCTGCACGCCCATCAGCAGCAGCATCACGCCGGCCAGCAGCAGCGGGCGGCCGCCGATGTCCTGCCCGAACAGCTTGAGGATCAGCAGCCAGCCCAGGATCAGCACGCCCGGCGTGGCCAGCCACAGGCCCAGGCCGCCGAAGGCGTGCAGCGGGCGCTGGCGGTAGCGCATGAAGAAGACGATCAGGATCAAATCGAGGATGACGCGGAAGGTGCGGTCGATGCCGTACTTGCTGACGCCGCGCGTGCGCGCATGGTGGCGCACCGGCACCTCGGCGATGCGCGCGCCGGCCTCCTTGGCCAGCGAGGGGATGAAGCGGTGCAGCTCGCCGTAGAGGCGGATGCGGTCGATGATGGGGCGGCGGTAGGCCTTGAGCGCGCAGCCGTAGTCGTGCAGGTGCACGCCGGTGGCGCGCGAGATCAGCCGGTTGGCGATGCGCGAGGGCAGCTTGCGCGAGAGCTCGGCGTCCTGCCGGTCCTTGCGCCAGCCGCTGACCATGTCGATGTCGGGGTCGGTCTCCAGCCGCTCCAGCAGCAGCGGGATGTCGCCCGGCGCGTTCTGCAGGTCGGCGTCCAGCGTGACCACGTAGCGCCCGCGCACGCGGTCGAAGCCGGCCTGCAGCGCGCTCGACTGGCCGTAGTTGCGCGCCAGCAGCACCGGGCGCAGCCAGGGTGTGGCGGCGGCCAGCTCGCGCAGCAGGCGCCGGCTGCCGTCGGTGGAGCCGTCGTCCACCGCCAGCAGCTCCCAGGTCAGCGGCTGGCCGGCCATGGCCGCGCCGATGCGCGCCACCAGGTCGGGCAGGTTGTCCACCTCGTTGTAGATCGGCACCACGATGGAGACATCGGGGACCGGCGTGCGGGGCTGGGTCATGGGGGTGTCGAATGGAGGCGGGATAATGGCCGTCGATTGTGCCTTGCACGGCGCCCCTTGGCGGGCTGCGCGTGTGGGCGCCGCTTTGTAGCCAGCCTTGCATGAACACCTTCGCGGCGCCCGGCGCCTCTGCCTCGCTCTCCTCCCGTTCGCTCATCGCCCACCCGTTGCCGTGGCTGCTGGCGCTGGCGCTGGCCCACGTGCTGGTGCGGGTGGCGGTGTCGCCGGCGCTGAAGTGGGACGAGGCCGAGCAGATGCTGTGGTCGCAGCAGCTGGCGCTGGGCTACGGCGCGCAGCCGCCGCTCTACACCTGGCTGCAATGGGGCGTGAACCAGTTGCTGGGCCCCAGCGTGCTGGCGCTGTCGGTGCTGAAGCACGCGCTGCTGGCGCTGACCTACGCGCTGATGTGGCTGGCCGGGCGCGAGCTGCTGGGCCCGCGCGGCGCCTGGTGGGCGGCGGCCAGCATGCTGCTGCTGCCGGCGCTGGGCTGGTATTCGATCCGCGACCAGACCCACACCATCCTGGTCACCGCCATGGCCTGCGGCGCCTGGTGGCTGCTGCTGCGCATCGTGCGGCGCCCGCGCGCGCTGGAGTTTGCCGCGCTGGGCCTGGTCTGCGCGCTGGGGCTGCTGGCCAAGTACAGCTTCGGGCTGGTGATGGCGGCCATGCTGGGGGCGGCGCTGTCGGTGCCCGAATCGCGCCGCGCCCTGCTGTCGCGCGGCTGGTGGTGGGTGCCCATCGTCGGCCTGATCGTGGTGGCGCCGCACGCCGCCTGGCTGGCCACGCACCTGCAGGAGGCCACCACCGGCACCATCGACAAGATGCAGATCCACCCCGAGCGGCGCCTGGGCAAGGGCCTGCTGAGCCTGCTGGACGTGGTGGCCGGCACGCTGGCGCTGTGGGCGCTGCTGGCGGGCTGGGCGTTTCGCGGCGCCTGGTGGCGCCGGCCGCTGGCGCCGGCGGCGCCTTGGGCGCACCGCGTGTTCGTGCGCTACCTGGCGCTGGTGCTGCTGGCGCTGCTGGGCATGGTGCTGCTGGCGGGGGTGACCAACTTCAAGGGCCGCTGGGTGCTGCCGCTGCTGTGCATGGTGCCGCTGGCGGCGTTTGCCGCGCGGCCCGAGCTGCAGCAGCACCCGCGCGCGGGGCGCTACACCGGCGCCATCGTTGCGCTGGCGCTGATCCTGCTGCTGGCGGCGGGCCTGCGGCCGTGGTTCAGCGGCCTGCGCGGCGAGGCCGACGAGCTGAACCATCCCGCGGCCGAGCTGGGCCGGGCGCTGCAGCAGGCGGGCTATGACGGCGTCAGCCCCATTGTCGCCGCCGACCACATGATGGCCGGCATGCTGCGCACGCGCTTTCCGCAGGCGCCGGTGGACGCCTGCACCGCGGTCGAGGAAGACGTGCCCAGCTGCGTGGCCGGCAACATCGCCCGCGCGCAGGCGGCCGGGCGGGGCTGGCTGCTGATCTCGCGCACCGACCGCATCGAGCCCGGCTGGTGGGCGCAGGCCGAGCGCGCCCTGCCGGCGCCGGTGCCGCCGCTGCAAACGCTGGTGCTGCCCTTTCACATGGTGCGCGAGGGCATGGCGCCGGCGCAGTACCCCTACCGCTGGCAGCCGGCCGGAGCCAGGCCATGAGCGCCACCCTGGTCACCGGCTGCGCCGGCTTCATCGGCATGCACTGCGCCCAGGCGCTGCTGGCGCGCGGCGAGACGGTGGTCGGCATCGACAACCTGAACGCCTATTACGACCCGGCGCTGAAGGCCGCGCGGCTGGCGCGGCTCACGCCGCACCCGGCGTTCCGCTTCGAGCGGCTCGACATCGCCGACCGCGCCGCCGTGGCCGGGCTGTTTGCGCGCGTGCAGCCGAGCCGCGTGCTGCACCTGGCGGCGCAGGCCGGCGTGCGCTACTCCATCGAGCAGCCCGACGACTACACCGACAGCAACCTGCTCGGCTTTGGCCACATCCTGCAGGGCTGCCGCGCGGCGCGGGTGCGGCACCTGGTGTTTGCCAGCAGCTCCAGCGTGTACGGCGGCAACGCCCGCCTGCCCTACAGCGAGCACGACGCGGTGGACCACCCCATCAGCTACTACGCCGCCACCAAGAAGGCCAATGAGGTGATGGCGCACACCTACGCGCACCTGTACGGCCTGCCCTGCACCGGGCTGCGCTTTTTCACCGTCTACGGCCCCTGGGGCCGGCCGGACATGGCGCTGTTCAAGTTCACCCGCGCCATGCTGGCCGGCGAGGCCATCGACGTGTACGGCGAAGGCCGGCTGGTGCGCGACTTCACCTACATCGACGACATCGTGGAAGGCGTGCTACGCGTGCTGGACAAGCCCGCCACGGCCGACGCCGCCTACGATCCGCTGGCGCCCAACCCCGGCACCAGCACCGCGCCCTACCGCATCTTCAACATCGGCAACAGCCAGCCCACCGTGCTGATGGACTACATCACCGCGCTCGAATCGGCGCTGGGCACGGCGGCGCGCAAGCACCTGCTGCCGATCCAGCCCGGCGACATGCACAGCACCGCGGCCGACACCAGCGCGCTGCAGGCCTGGGTGGGCTTTGCGCCGGCCACGCCGGTTCATGAAGGTGTGGCACGCTTCGTTCACTGGTATCGCAACTTCTACAAGACATGAAAGTCACCGTTTTCGGCACCGGCTACGTCGGTCTGGTTCAAGGGGCCGTGCTGGCCGACGTGGGGCACGAGGTGGTCTGCGTCGACATCGACGCCGCCAAGGTGGCCGCGCTGCAGGCCGGCCGCATTCCCATCCACGAGCCGGGGCTGGCGCCCATCGTGCAGCACAACCAGGCCGCCGGGCGCCTGCGTTTCACCACCGAGGCGGCCGAGGGCGTGGCGCATGGCGAGCTGATCTTCCTGGCCGTGGGCACCCCGCCCGACGAGGACGGCCGCGCCGACCTGCAGCACGTGCTGGCGGTGGCGCGCACCATCGCCCGGCACATGACGGCGCCCAAGATCATCCTCAACAAGTCCACCGTGCCCGTGGGCACCGCCGACAAGGTGGCAGAGGCCGTGCGCGCGGTGCTGGCCGAGCGCGGCGTCGACAGCGGCTTCGAGGTCGTCTCCAACCCCGAATTCCTCAAGGAAGGCGCGGCCGTGGCCGACTGCCGGCGGCCCGACCGCATCGTCATCGGCACCGACAGCGCCGCCGCCGAGGCCGCGCTGCGCGAGCTCTACGCGCCCTTCAACCGCAACCACGACCGCATCGTGATGATGGACGTGAAGAGCGCCGAGCTGACCAAGTACGCCGCCAACGCCATGCTGGCCACCAAGATCAGCTTCATCAACGAGGTCGCCAACCTGGCCGAGCGCCTGGGCGCCGACATCGAGGCCGTGCGCCGCGGCATCGGCAGCGACCCGCGCATCGGCTACCACTTCATCTACCCCGGCGTGGGCTACGGCGGCAGTTGCTTTCCGAAGGACGTGAAGGCGCTGATCCACACCGCCGAATCCATCGGCTTCACGCCCGAGCTGCTGCTGGCCGTGGAGCGCCGCAACGCCGCGCAGCGCCGCGTGCTGCCCGAGCGCATCGTGGCCCACTACGGCGGCAGCCTGGCCGGCAAGACCATTGCCGTGTGGGGCCTGGCCTTCAAGCCCGAGACCGACGACATGCGCGAGGCGCCCAGCCGCGAGCTGCTGCACGGCCTGTGGGCCGCCGGCGCGCGCGTGCGCGCGCACGACCCGGTGGCCATGGACGAGGCGCGGCGCATCTTCGGCGAGCGCGACGACCTGGTGCTGTGCGACACGCCCGAGGCCGCGCTGCAGGGCGCCTGCTGCTTGGCCATCGTCACCGAGTGGAAGCACTTTCGCGTGCCCGACTTCGAGCAGATGGCGCGCCTGCTGAAGGACCGCATGGTGTTCGACGGCCGCAACCTGTACGAGCCGGCGCTGCTGGCGCGCCACGGCCTGGGCTACCAGTCCATCGGCCGGCAGGCTGTGGCGGCGGGCGCCTGATCGACCAGCGCCGGCGCCCGGTTCGATTCACCACGCCATGCCCCGCTTTGCCGCCAACCTGAGCCTGCTGTACACCGAGCTGCCGTTTCTCGACCGCTTCGAGGCGGCGGCGCGCGACGGCTTCGAGGCGGTGGAATACCTGTTTCCCTACGCCTGGCCGGCCGAGGAGTTGCGCGCGCGGCTGCGCGCCCACGGCCTGCAGCAGGTGCTGTTCAACGCGCCGCCGGGCGGGGTGGACG
>JAEXBL010000364.1 GCA_023394015.1 Pseudomonadota bacterium
GCCCCCAGCCGCCCGTGAACGTGACGCTGGCCTGGGCCTTGGACGCGCCCAGCTGCTTGGGGCGCGGCTTGGCGGGCGTGTAGCTGGCGGTGAGATCGCCGCGGTGCGCGGCCGCCGTTCCGCTCAGCTTGCCTTTGAGCTCCGCGCCGCCGGGCACGTCCGGCCAGAAAGCATCGAGCTGCGGCGCCTGGACGTCCAGCGCCAGCGCGCTGTCGGCCGCGCCCAGCTCGCCGCTGGCGCGCACGCGGTTGCGCCCCAGCTTCAGGTCCACGTCCAGGCCGTGGATGCGCAGGCCGGCCAGGGGATCGGCCGCGGCGCCGGAGGCCTCGGCGGGCGCGCCCGAGCCGGTCACGTCCACCTGGGCCTTGAGCGCGCCGGCCAGGGCCTGGCGGTTCCAGCGGCTGCCTTCCTCGAAGCGCAGGTCCACGCCGGCGTGGCGCAGCTGGCTCAGATTTTCGATCTCGGCCTGCACGTCGGCGCGCAGGCTCAGCAGCGCCGGGGGAATGGCCTCGCCCAGCCACGGCGTCAGGTCCAGGCGCTGGGCGCTGAGCGAGCCGGTCAGGCGGTCGCGCCCCTGCCCCGGCTGCAGGTCGAACTGCGCGGCCAGCGCGGACTTGTCCGGCAGCGCCATGTTGGCACGGGCGCTGCGCAGCACCAGGGCCGTGCGCGGCGCCAGGTCGGCGACCACGTCCAGCACCAGGCCGGAGCCCGAACCGTCGAGCTTGGCCTGGATGCCGTCCAGCGAACCGGCGGCATCCGCGCGCAGCAAGACCTGACAGGACGGCGCGCCCTCGCCCAGCGCCGGCGGCGGCGCCCCCGGGGCCTGGGTCGCGGCGCGGATCGCGGCCTGTTCCCGGGCCTGCCTGGCGGACACGGGGGGCTTTTTGGGTTGATACCGGTCGCGCAGCCTTTCCGGCTCGCACAGCGGAGAATCGGGGCCGGCGCCGTGCGCCGTGACGTCCAGCCGCGCGGTGAACGGCCAGGGGTCGGCCAGCGCCTGGAGATCGGCCTGGCCGCTCAGGTCGGCCGTGCCAACCTCGTGGCCGACCCGCAGGCTCGCGATGCGCAGCTGCGCGCCGCCGGTGCGCCCGGCGGCGAACGTGGCTTCCAGGCCGCCCAGCGTCACCGGCAGCGGCTCGCCGTCCTGCCGCAGTTCGAAGGCGCCCAGCGCCACCCGGTCGACGGCGATGTCCACCGGCAGTTCGGGCAGCGTGAACGGCGCGTCGTCGCCGGCCTCCGCGGGCGTTTCGGGCGTGGAGGTCAGCGCCACTTGCACCGATTCGGCCGCGATCTCGCGCACGTGCAGCCGCCGGTCGCCCAGCGCGCGCCAATGCACGTTCAGGCTCAGGCCATCGATGCCGATGTGCGTGCCGTCGAAATCCAGCTCCAGCCGGCCCACCGTCAGGCCCCGCAGCAGCGAACCGTTCACGTCCAGCGCCTGGCCGTTCAATTGCTGCGCGGCCGTGGTCAGCAGCAGCCGCGTGCCGTTCTGCGAGCCGGCCAGCCAGAATACGAAGCCGCCGGCCAGCACGGCCAGCATCGCCAGGCCCGGCAGCCACCACACCAGCACATGCCGCAGAAACTTGCGCAAGCGCTTCAAAACGCAATCCCCAGGGAAAAATGCAGGCGCAGGTCGCGCTCGCGCTGGCCGTAGGCGACGTCCAGGAGCAAGGGGCCGGCCGGCGTGCGCACGCGCGCGCCGACCCCGTAGCCCAGCGCCAGCGACATGTCGCCGAAGGATTCGGCGGCGTCGCCCGCGTCCACGAACACGCCCATGCCCCAGCGCTCATTGAAGTAGTGGTCGTACTCGATGCTGCCGACCAGCAGCGTGGGCGCGCCCACGATCGCGTCGTCGCGCGTCACGCCGATGCTGTGGTACTTGTAGCCGCGGATCGAGCGCGCGCCGCCGGTGCGGAAACCGAAGTCGTCGGGCACCTGCACGTCGCTCTTGGCCCACAGGCGGCCGACCTCGCCGCGCACCGTGAGCACGTCGCGCTTGCCTATCGGCCACCACTTCTGCGCCCGCAGCCGCAGGCGGGTGTAGGGCTCGCCGGTGTCGAGCGTGACGCCGACGCCGCCGCCCACCGCGATCAGGTTGCCTTCGCGCGGATCGTATTTGTTGTCCACGTCGCGGCGCAGCCACTCGGCCGTGCCGGTCAGCGTGGGCAGCGTGTATTCGTCGCCGCCGTCGATCTTGACGCGGTCGTGCGCCAGCAGCATGCCCCAGCGGGTTTCGTATTCGACCCGGCTGTCGCCGGCGCCCTTGCGCAGCTGCGTGCGCGTCGCGCCCAGCGCGTAGCGCGTCACGTCCAGGCCCTCGATGTCGGAGTGGTCGGCCAGCAGGCCGATGGAGTCCTTGTAGCCGCGCTCGGTGGGCGGCATGAAGATGTCCAGGTAGGCGCGCTGGCGCAGGCGGTCCACGCCGAAGCCGGTCTCCATGGTGACCGGCTGGCCGAACACCACGTTCTGGCGGTACAGGCTCTCCAGCCTGGCGCCGGCCGTATCGTCCACGCCCACCGAGACCGACAGCCGCTTGGGCGGCGCCTCGACCACGCGCACCTGCACCGGCAGGGTCACGTCGCCGTCGGAATCGTATTTGGCGGGCGGCGGCGGCACGGCGCCGGACACGGTCGGGTCGCCCGCCGGCGCCGAGGTCGCGGCGTCGGCCGCCCCCGGCGCGCGGGCCCGGTCCGAGACGGGATCGGTGGGCTGGGCGCTCTCGTCGCCGGGCTGCTGCAGCGACACGAAGGCGCCGCGAAAAAACGCGGTGGACTGCAGGTCCTGCTGCCATTGGTCGAGCCGGTCCTGGTCGTAGGCCGAGCCTTCCGAGTAACGCACGTAGCGGTCGATCAGTTTTTCCGGCACGCGCTTCAAGCCCAGGACGGTGAGTTCGCCCATGCGCACCTGCGGCCCGCTGTCTATCGTGACCCGCAGCGCCGCCGTGGCCTCGTCGGCCTGGATCTCGGCCTCGGAGGCGGTCATGCGCGCCAGCAGGAAATCGCGCGTGGACACCGAATCCAGCAGCGTGGCCTTGGCCTTGTTCCAGTCGCTGTTGATGAACGGCTGGCCGACCTTCAGCTGCCAGTCGTCGCGCAGCTTGCGCACGCGGTCGGCGTACTCCGGACGCGTGATGCGGCCGGTGAATTTCAGGTCCACGGAACCGACGGTCGTGCGCTTGCCCGAGACGATGCCGATGTCCCAGGTTTCGCCGCCGATGTCGGTGCCCGCTTCCAGCGTCACCGTGGGCGAGAAATAGCCCTGGGTGGCCAGCGCCGCCAGCGTCGCGTCGCGCGCGCGCCGGCGCAGCCGGTTGATTTCACCGCCGTCCTGGTCTTCGGCCAGGCGCGCGATGGCGTCGACCGCCTCGGTGATGGCCTGCAGCGCGGCCGGCGGCACGCCGCCCGGGTCCACGATGATCTCCGGGCGCTTGGCCAGCGCCTCGCCCGCCATCACACAACATCCTGCCAAGAAGGCGCGCGCTGCCCACCGCATGCTTCAGGTCGGTTGCTGCACGACGATGGACGGGAACTTGCCGGCCATATCGCGGGGAAGCGCGGCCACGCCGGCCGCCAGCTTCCTGGCGATGGCGCGGTACAGCCCCGCGGCTTCGCTGCCTGCGTCGGACACCACGGTGGGCGTGCCGGCGTCGGTCTGCTCGCGGATCGCCAGGGTCAGCGGCAGGCTGCCCAGCCACGGCGTCTCGAACTGCTCGGCCATGCGCTGGCCGCCGCCCGCGCCGAAGATGTGCTCGGCGTGCCCGCACTGCGAGCAGATGTGGATGGCCATGTTCTCGACCACGCCCAGGATGGGCACGTCGACCTTCTGGAACATGCGCAGGCCCTTGCGCGCGTCGGCCAGCGCCACGTCCTGCGGCGTGGTGACGATGACGGCGCCCACCACCGGCACCTTCTGCGCCAGCGTCAGGGCCACGTCGCCCGTGCCCGGCGGCATGTCCACGATCAGGTAGTCCAGATCGCGCCAGTTGGTCTGGCGCAACAGTTGTTCGAGCGCCTGCGTCACCATCGGGCCGCGCCAGATGGCGGGCGAATCGGCGTCGATCAGGAAGCCGATGGAGTTGGCCTGCACGCCGTGGCCGACCAGCGGCTCCATGGTCTTGTTGTCGCGGCTCTCGGGGCGTCCCGAGACGCCCAGCATGGTCGGCACGCTGGGGCCGTAGATATCGGCGTCCAGCAGCCCGACCTTGGCGCCTTCGGCGGCCAGGGCCAGCGCCAGGTTCACCGCCGTGGTGCTCTTGCCCACGCCGCCCTTGCCTGAGGCCACCGCAATAATGTTGCGTACGTTGGGCAGGGGCTTGAGCGTCTTCTGCACCGCGTGCGCCGCGACCTTCCAGGTCACCGAGACCTGGGCGTCGGGCGCGCCGGCGCCGGCCAGCGCGGCTTGCGCAATGCCGCGCACCTGTTCGAGGGTGGCGGCGTCGGCGGGATAGCCCAGTTCCAGCGCCACGGCGACGCGCCCGCCGTCCAGTTGAATGTCACGATCTTTTACAGAAACGCCCAGATCCAGACCGGTATTCGGGTCTTGCGCGGCGCGCAGCGCGGCGCGGATGTGTTCTATCGTTATACTCATATCACTGTGGTTCCGTAGACAGCACGGCTTGTGCGGGCCGCCATCCCCTAAAGGATAGCGGATACCCGGGAACCTTTCGCTGCGTTTTCCGTCCGAACTTCATGACCAACACACTTATCCGCTTCTTTCGTGCCGTACTGTTCGCCGCCCTGGCCTTGATCGGCATGGCGATGGCGCTGGT
>JAEXBL010000369.1 GCA_023394015.1 Pseudomonadota bacterium
GTCCTGCGCGGCGCGCTCGATCTTGTAGTCCACCGCCACGTTCTCGGCGGTCTCGGGCATGGAATCGACGCCGTACTTCTCCTTCATCAGCCTGTTGATGAAGCGCCAGCCGATGGTGGTGTCGTACACCGCGTTGGCGCGCGAGAAGGCGTTCTCGGCCTTCGGCATCACGAAGGGCGCGCGGCTCATGCTCTCCACGCCGCCGGCGATCATCAGCGTGGCCTCCTGCGCCTTGATGGCGCGCGCGGCCGTGCCCACGGCGTCCAGGCCCGAGCCGCACAGGCGGTTGAGGGTGGCACCCGGCACTTCCACCGGCAGGCCGGCCAGCAGGCTGGCCATGTGGGCCACGTTGCGGTTGTCCTCGCCGGCCTGGTTGGCGCAGCCGTAGATCACGTCGGTGAGCGCCGCCCAGTCGACCTGCGGGTTGCGCGCCATCAGCGCCTTCAGCGGCACGGCGCCCAGGTCATCGGTGCGCACGCTGCTGAGCGCGCCGCCGTAGCGGCCAATGGGCGTGCGGATGGCATCGACGATGAAGGCTTGGTTCATGGGGTCTCCTGTGGTGGGTATTGAAATCAGTGTTTGGGCGGGGCGCCAGCCGCCGCGATCGGCTGGCCGACCAGGCGCTGCAGCTCGGCCAGTGTCAGCCCGTCCACGCAGTCGATCAGCCGCAGGCCCTGCGGCGTGCATTCGAACGTGGCCAGGTCAGTGTAGATGCGCTTGACGCAGCCGATGGCCGTGAGGGGATACGTGCATCGGGCGACGATCTTGCTCTCGCCCTGCCTGGTCAGCAGGTCCATCATCACCCAGGTCTGGCGCGCGCCCACGGCCAGGTCCATGGCGCCGCCCACGGCAGGAATCGCGCCCGGCTCGCCGGTGCTCCAGTTGGCCAGGTCGCCCGTGGTGGAGACCTGGAACGCGCCCAGAACGCACACGTCGAGGTGGCCGCCGCGCATCATGGCAAAGCTGTCGGCGTGGTGAAAGTAGGCGCCGCCCGGCAGCAGCGTGACCGGCTGCTTGCCGGCGTTGATGAGGTCGTAGTCCTCGGCCCCTTCGGCCGGCGCCGGGCCCATGCCCAGGATGCCGTTCTCGCTGTGCAGCACCAGCTCGCGCCCGGCCGGGATGTGGTTGGCCACGCGCGTCGGCTGGCCGATGCCGAGGTTGACGTAGGCGCCATCGGGAATGTCCTGCGCCACGCGCCGGGCGACTTCGTCCTTGCTTCTTTTCTGGTAGCTGCTCACGCTTGATGCTCCTGCGCCGCGGCCCGGTTCATGCCGCCGCCTTGATGCCGCCGGCGGCGGTGGCCACGCGCTCGACGCGCACCAGCTTGCTGACGAAGATGCCGGGGGTGACGATGGCCTCGGGGTCGAGCGCGCCCAGCGGCACCACCTCGTGCACGCTGGCCACGGTGAAGCGCGCTGCCATGGCCATCACCGGGCCGAAGTTGCGCGCCGACATGCGGTAGCTCAGGTTGCCCCAGCGGTCGCCACGCTCGGCCTTGATCAGCGCCACGTCGCCGTGGATCGGGTACTCCAGCACGTAATCGCGGCCGTTGATGCGGCGCGTTTCCTTCGGGCTGCCGTCGGCGTGGCGCGCCAGCTCGGTGCCGAAGCCGGTGGGCGTGAAGAAGGCGCCGATGCCGGCCCCGGCGGCGCGCAGGCGCTCGGCCAGGTTGCCCTGCGGCACCAGCTCCAGCTCGATGCGGCCGCTGCGGTACAGGCCATCGAACACGTGACTGTCGACCTGGCGCGGAAAGCTGCAGATGATCTTGCGCACGCGGCCCGTGGCCAGCAGCGCGGCCAAGCCCGTGTCGCCATTGCCGGCGTTGTTGTTGACCACCGTCAGATCGCGCGCGCCGTGCGCGATCAGCCCGTCGATCAGCTCGGCCGGGATGCCGGCCGTGCCAAAGCCGCCGATGAGCACGGTGGCGCCGTCCTTCACCCCGGCCAGCGCCTCGGCCACCGAAGGGGCGATCTTGTCGACCATGTCGTCACTCCTGGGTTGATGTGGCGCTCGCACTGCGCCATATGAGTCGCTGCTAGATTGTGAGTTGCTAGAGGTGGTTATGAACGATCGCTAACGCGACCTGCGAATATGTCAGTCGCTTTCGCGGTGGCGCGCTCACATCCAAAGCGAGTGCCGCTCGTCTGCCCTCTCTTGATCGCGGATGTACTGCCGAAAGGCTGCTCTTTTCGCGCCTATCGTGAAAACGAAATACCCTCTGACCCAGAAGCCCTGGCCTACGAAGTTGTGCGTTTGCTTCCCATACATCCTGGCCAAGTGAATAGCCGTCTTGCCTTTGATGAATCCCACCACGTTGGAGACTGCATACTTGAGCGGTATCGGCAGCAGCATGTGTACATAGCAACTGTCTGTGCAGTATGCGCCTGCGGCACTTGGGAGTGAAGACCACTTGCTATTTGCTCTCCCATTTGCTGTGGTGCAAAAATTTCAAACTTCTCTGTTGCTTTGATTTTCTCTGGCGTGCTTAGGAACTCACGTTTGAAAGTCTCTGCGATGGAACGTCCTCCATAAGTCAAACTTCAACTGTTTCCCCCGGCAAAGTCGGGGATCTCCAAAAAACCAATCGCTATCTCGGCGCGCCGGCAGGATTGGGCGGTCAGTCGCGAGGCGACGGCGCTGACACGTGAGCCAGCAACTCGGCGGTGAAGCGAGCCGGCTGCTCAATGTTGGAAAGATGACCAGCGTCCAGGATAACCGCGCGCGCACCGACGATGCCGGCTTGCAGTTCGTGCGACAACTCCGGTGGCGTAGACAGGTCATGATCGCCGCCTATCACCAGTGTGGGCGCGTGGATTGTCGCCAGAGCCGGGCGCAGATCCGCGGCCGCCAGCGCATGGCAATTCGCCACATAGCCATCGGCCGACGTCGCGCCGAACACGGCCTTCAGCTGCGCCATGCGCGCCGGCTGGGCAGCGTAGAACGCGGCGCTGAACCAGCGCGGCACGATCACGTCGGCCATAGCCGCCATGCCGTCCTTGCGCACCTGCTCGATCCGCTTTGACCAGATGGCGTCGGAGCCGACCCGCGCAGCGCTGTTGCAGATGACCAGTCGTCCGATGCGCGCCGACTGGTGAGCGGCCAGCCACAAGCCGGTGAGTCCGCCCATCGAAAGGCCGCAAAAATGCACCCGTTCGATGCGCAACTCATCCAGCAGCCGGATCACGTCCTGACCGAGCTGATCGATACGGTACGGGCCGGGCGGAACCGACGAGGCACCGTGTCCACGGGTGTCGTAGCGCAACACGCGGAAGCGGGCGCTCAGCACCGGCATTTGCTCTTCCCACATGCTGAGGTCGCTGCCGAGCGAGTTCGACAGCACCAGCACTGGCGCATCGGCCGGGCCGTCGAGGCGGTGATGCAAGGTCACGGCGGGTGGTACGACAGGCATGAGCGACTTTCGGCTTCAATTGGCCACGATGTTGCGCTCGCGGATCAGCTTGCCCCAGCGTTCAGTCTCGCGCGCCAGGTGGGTGCCCAGTTCCGCCGGCGTGGAGCCTATGGGCTCGGCGCCGATCGAGGCAAACTTGGTCTTCACGGCGGGCTTGGCCATGGCCTCGAGCAGCGCCTTGTTGAGGCCCTCGACGATCGCGCGCGGCGTATCGGCCGGCACGAACACCGCGAACCAGGGCGACAGGTCATAACCCGGCAGGCCCGCCTCGGCGACGGTCGGCACCTGGGGCAGCGTGGACGAGCGCTTGGCGGTCGTCACGCCCAGCGCGCGCAGCTTGCCGGCGTCGATGTGCGGCTTGGCCGAGGTGATGCTGTCGAACATGTAGCTGACCTGGCCACCCAGCAAGTCCGCCATGGCCGGCCCGCTGCCGCGGTAGGGTACGTGCTGCATCTGCACTTTGCCCATGTGGGCGAACAGCTCCCCCGCCAGGTGGATCGAGGTGCCGTTACCGGCCGAGGCATAGGTGAGGCGGCCGGGCGCCTCGCGCGCGGCAGCGAGCACTTCGCCAACGGTCTTGATGTTGGGCTGCGTGTGGTTGACCACCAGGACGTTCGGCACCACCGCCAGCAGGCTGACCGGGGTAAAGTCCTTGACCGGGTCGTAGCTCAGCGTCGAATACAGGAACTTGTTGGTGGCCATGCCGATGGACGTGATCATCATCGTGTAGCCATCAGGCTTGGACTTGGCGACCTGGTCGGCGCCGATGTTGCCACCCGCTCCCGGGCGGTTCTCGATCACAAAGGGCTTGCCCAAGGCTCGCCCCATCTCGTCGCCCAGCGTGCGGGCAATGACATCCATAGCGCCGCCAGGAGGAAAGGGAACCACCCACTTCACCGGCCTGGATGGCCAAGCGTCGGTCTGAGCGTGGGTCCAAGGCGCAGCCAGCGCGACCGTGACAGCCACCACGGGCACCCAGCGCGACAGTCGAAAAGCGGAAAATGAATAAGACATGAACATATGGGTAAACAACAAACTTGGTTGGACGATGGGCGCGGTCAGGCGCCCTCACGGATGGCAGAACCGTGGCGCGCCAGAGGGGTGACCTCGATGCGCATGTAAGGAAACAGCGGCAAGCCCGAAAGCAGCGCATGCAGTTCATCGTTCGACGCGACGTTGAAGACGCTGTAGTTGGCATACTCGCCGACCACGCGCCAAAGGTGCCGCCACTGGCCTTTGCGCTGCAGATCCTCAGCGTAGGCTTTCTCGCGCGCCTTGATTTCGTCGAACTCGGCCCCGCTCAGGTGAGCGGGTGGTTGAACATCCATTCGAACTAGGAAAAGCATCAGGAAGTCTCCTTGGGTGGGGGATTGCTTGCGGCACCGTCGGCCCCGACTGCGGACATGCCGACCGCATGCACGCGCGCACGGCGGCGGTCGAAGCTCTTCAGCTGCCTGGGCTCAACCTCTACGCCAAAGCCGGGTCCATCGGGCAAAAGCAGGTCGCCGTCAGCGCGCGACATCGGCTCGCGGACCACATCCTCCACCAGCAACTGCGGGCCGAACAGCTCACAGCCGTGGTGGGTTCCCGGCAGCGTGGCAAAGACATGGGCGGAGGCCGCGCTGCCGATCGAGGTCTCCAGCATGGTGCCGCCGTACCAACCGATGTCGGCCGCGCGCGCGATAGCGGCCACTTCGCGCGTGCGCAGCAGGCCACCATGCTTGGCGATCTTCAGGGAGAACACATGGCAGGCACGCTGGCTGGCCAAGGCCATCGCCTCGAACGGCGTACATACCGATTCGTCGGCCATCACCAGGGCACCAGGCAACTGGTCAGTCAGCCGCTTCAGCGCCTCGACATTCCAGCGTGCCACGGGCTGCTCGATCAACGAAACACCGACATCGATCAAAGCCGGCAGGAAGCGCCGCGCGGTGTGACCACTCCACGCCTGGTTGACGTCGATGACCAGCGGGGCACGACCCTGGAGTTCGCGTGCGATGCGGGCGACGTGCGCGACGTCGTCGGCAGGGTCGCGCGCGCCAATCTTGATCTTGAACAGCGCATGCTGGCGCCGTTCTAGCAGACCGAAGGCCTCTTGCAGGTCGCGCTCGACCTGCCCGCTGGCCAGCGTCCATGCCAGCGGCAGGCGCTCGTGCTGCTTGCCGCCCAGCAGTTGCCAGGCCGGCAAACCATGCTGGCGCGCCACGGCGTCGATGACGGCCATTTCCACTGCAGCCTTGGCAAAGGTATTTCCTCGGCAGGCCAGGTCCATGCGCGCCAGCAGCGCCTCGAAGCGAGACCCATCTTGCCCCTCGAGCGCGGGCTTCAGATGCTGCTCGACGGTGTGCAGGATGCTCTCGGGCGACTCTTCGTTCCACGACGGTCCACCAATGGTGGCAGCTTCGCCGAAGCCGGTGGCGCCCCCTTTCAGGAACACCTGCACGATCACTGGCGACTGGCGCTGGATCACGCCAAACGACAACTTGTGGGCACGCACCGTCGGGATATCCAGAATGCGCGCCTCGATGCGCTCGATGAAGCAATCGTGCATGAGAAGGAGTGAGAAGGTAGAGGAATGAGCGTGAACTGACCCAAAGCTTATGGTTGCAACTACGATCTGTAAAATGATTTATTTCTTATGTTTTATTCGATTCTCTCGATGATTTGCGAGACTTGGTTTTCCTGCCCGCCGATACCAAGGTTGGCCTGACGGGTTCGCCGTCTCCGTGATGGAAATTCGTCAGCTGCGCTACTTTCTCAAGCTGTGCGAGACCGAGCACCTCACTCGTTCGGCCGGCCAGTTGTCGGTGACGCAGTCGACGCTGTCACACGGGCTGCGTCAGCTCGAGGAGGAAATCGGCGTGCAGTTGTTCGACCGGATCGGCCGGGGACTGCGGCTGTCGCAAGCGGGGCACACTTTCCGCGATTACGCGTCGCGCGCGCTGCAGGAGATTGAGAACGGCCGCATGGCGCTCGACGACCTGGCGGCACTGCGCGCCGGGGTGATCTCAGTGGGCGTGATTCCAAGCTACATGACGACGCTGCTGCCGTCCGCCATCGCCTGTTTTCACGCCGCCCATCCGGCGATGAAGGTGGTGGCACGCGACTTGCCGGCCGACCTCATCCGCACCGAACTGGCCGCCGGCCGCCTGGACCTGGGCATCTCGTTCGACGACCCCGAGCGCCATGAGCCGCTGACCGCACAACCCCTGTTCAGTGAAAGCCTGCAATTGATGGTGCCGCCCGGCCACGCCCTGGCGGCGTGCCGCAAGGTGCCGCTGGTGCGCCTGCACGGCCTGCCGTGCATACTGCAACCGCGCGCCTTCGTCACGCGCCGGTTGCTGGATGCCGCACTGCGCGAGCAGCACTCCGCGCCCGAGGTGTTGATGGAGCTCGACTCGGTTATGGCGTTGCTGGCAACGGCGCGCGCCACCGGCCTAGCTACCGTCGTTCCGGAGCGAGCCGCCTTACACGCCGACGGGCTGCAACGCGTGCTGCTGAGAGACCCAGAGCCGCAACGCCGCGCCGTCATCCTCACCCGCGCCACCACACCACCGGGACGTGCGACTCTGGCGTTTGTGCACGCTGTTACGTTGACCAGCCAGTCCGCGACAATGCCCTCCGACATTGACCCACAATGACACCATGTTCACCCCCTCGCAGGAACAAGTCCGCCGTTTCTTCTGCAGCGCCTGGGCCAGGCAGCAGGCCGGCCAGCCGCTGGAAGCCATCGAGCAGCTGGCGGCCGGCTGGATCGCCGAGCACCCGGAATGGCACGCGGACTTTGCCGACGCCGACGCCGCGGTGGCGCGCGACTATGGCGACGGCGCGGTGGGTGGCAACCCGTTTCTGCACCTGTCGATGCACCTGTCGATCAGCGAGCAGTGCAGCATCGACCAGCCGCGCGGCATCCGCCAGGCGGTGGAACTGCTGGCCGCGCGCCGCGGCGACCTGCACGCGGCGCACCACGAGGTGATGGAGTGCCTGGGCCAGATGCTGGCCGATGCGCAGTCGAGCGGCGGCGCGCCCGATGGCGCGGCCTACATCGCCGCCGTGCAGCGGCGCGCCACGCGGGACTGATGCGGGCCGCTGCACGCCGGTGACGGACTGGCGGCTGCCGTCTCTCCCTGCATAGAATGAAGCCGTTCCGCCGCCCTGCGCCGGTGCGCAGGTGATGGCAAGAAAACCACGATCAGGAGACCCGCCATGAACCATCCCGCCAACGACGCCTCGCCGCTGGGCGACTTCAGCCAGTGCCATGTCGGCATCCTGTCGCAGTTGGACGAGCTGGGTGCCTTGCCCGGCATGATCGACACCGCCGTGCGCGCCCACGAGATCGCGCAGCAGACCATCGATTTCTTTCACGAGGCCGTGTTTGCGCACCACATCGAGGAAGAGAAAGAGCTGTTCCCGATCGTGCTGTCCAAGGCTGCACCCGGCGAGGAGAAGGACGCCGTGCGCCGGCTGGTGGACCAGCTCACGGCCCAGCACCGGGACCTCGAGGCGCAGTGGCGCCAGCTGGAGCCACAACTCAAGCAGTTTCTCAAGGGCCAGGCCAGCGCGGTGGACGCCACCGGCGTGCAGCAACTGGTTCAGCAATACCGTGCGCACGCGCGCCTGGAAGAAAGCGAGTTCCTGCCGCTGTCGGCACGCATCCTGGGTCGCGAAAGCGCCGACATGGCCGAGCTGGGCCTGGCGCTGCACACGCGGCACGTGGTGCGCGCGGCGCGCCAGGGGCTGCGCGGCTCCTGAAGCCGCACCACCACGCACGCACAAGAAAGCCCGCGGCAGCGGGCTTTTCTGATGGCAGCGCCCCCGAAGGAGCGACCGGCAGGCCCTCAGCGGAACTTGGGCTGCGGAATGGTCTTCAGCTCGCCCGGCAGGCTGCCGATGTACTGGGCCATGGCCTTCAGCTCGGCGTTGGAGAACTGCTTGGCCATGCCGGCCATGATGGGGTTGCCCCGGCCCCAGGTCTGGTGCGAGTTGTCGCGGTAGGCCTTGAGCGCCATGAACAGGTAGTCGGGGTGCTGGCCGGCGATCTTGGGGTAGCTCGGATCGATGGATTTGCTGAAGTTGTCGCCGTGGCAGGACACGCAGGCGCCCTTTTGCAGCAGCTGCGCCACCTCGGCCCTGGGCTCGCGCGGGGCCGGCAGCTCGGCGGCCTGGTCATCCCGCCCCTGCTCGGCGTAGAAGGCGGCCACGTCGGCGATGTCCTGCTCGGTCAGCGTCACCGCGATGCCGCGCATGCTGGGGTGCTTGCGCTCGCCCTTCTTGTAGCTGTCGAGCACCACCTCGATGTACTTGGCGTTCTGGCCCGAGATCTTGGGCACGCGGTACACCTCGGGAAAGCTCGACTTGTAGCCCACAATGCCATGGCAGCCGATGCACATGGCCACCTTGCCTTCACCGGCCTTGGCATCGCCCGTGACCTGGGCCTGGGCCGGCAGTGCGGCGGCGGTGGCCAGGGCCAGCGCAGCGAACATGGGGGACAGGGACATTTTCATTTTGCGCGCACAATCGAAGTTTGTTTGATCCAGGTCAGCGCGGATTGTAATCACGCTTGCATGATCCGCCGCCCCCTGATTAACCCCGTCATTGCACCGTTTTTCCGACATGAAATTCCAAGGCTCCGAGAACTACGTCGCCACGCAGGACCTGATGCTGGCCGTCAACGCGTCCATCACGCTCAAGCGGCCGCTGCTGGTCAAGGGCGAGCCCGGCACCGGCAAGACCATGCTGGCCGAGGAAGTGGCCGAGGCGCTGGGCCTGCCGCTGCTGCAGTGGCACATCAAGAGCACCACCAAGGCGCAGCAGGGCCTGTACGAGTACGACGCCGTGAGCCGCCTGCGCGACAGCCAGCTGGGCGACGACCGAGTCAAGGACATCCAGAACTACATCGTCAAGGGCGTGCTGTGGCAGGCCTTCACCGCCGACGCGCCGGTGGCGCTCTTGATCGACGAGATCGATAAGGCCGACATCGAATTCCCCAACGACCTGCTGCGCGAGCTGGACCGCATGGAGTTCCACTGCTACGAAACGCGCGAGACCATCCGGGCGAAGCACCGGCCGGTGGTGTTCATCACTTCCAACAACGAGAAGGAACTGCCCGACGCCTTTTTGCGGCGCTGCTTCTTCC
>JAEXBL010000376.1 GCA_023394015.1 Pseudomonadota bacterium
TCGCACGGCCAGCGCCATGTCGTCACGCACGGGGCTCACCGGCTGGCTGCTGGCCGCGCTGGCCGGCCTGCCGGCCTGGGGTGCGGCGGCGCAGCCCGCGGCGCCGGTGCCGAACCGTGAGGCCGCCGCGTACGAGGAACCCCGCATGGACCCCGCACCACCCACCCTGACGCTGCGCTCCCTGCACATGGGGCGCAACCACATGGCGCGCACCGAGTGCTTCCAGGTCTCGATCAGCCCGGCGCCGGATGGCGGCTGGCAGATGGATGCCTGGTTCCCCAGGCTGCAAGAACCCGATGTGCGCTGCGAGCAGGCCGAGGTGCCCGCCGCCGAGGTCGAGGCCCTGACAGACTGGCTGAGAACGCAGTTCGCCCATGTCGTGGGTTCGCGCGAGCCGTTGCTCAAGCCGGGGGTGCTTCAAGCCTTGGCAGCCCCCTTCGTGCGGGATCAGACGACGGAATCCCTGAGCCTTCGTTTCGAGCAGGGCAGGGTGCCCGACACCCGGGACGCGGTGCCGCCGCAAACCCGCGAGGCACTCAGGCAGCGGCTGCAGGCGCTGGCGGCCCGGCTGTGCGGGCCCGACGAGCGCTGAGGCTGCACCTGGCGCCTGGCCAGGCGCGCCACCTACGGCGGCGTCCTACGCGCCGCGCCCGGCGGCTCTGCTAGGATTGATTCCCCTTCTAGGAGAGCACCATGAATTACTCGGATCTTGCCGAATCGGCCACCGAAACCAAAGAGCAACTCGTCGCCAACCTGCGCCGCGTGGTGTCCGATGCCGAGGACCTGCTGGCCGCCACCGCCGGCCAGACCGATACCAAGATCACGGAGCTGCGTGCCCGCGCCCGCGAGAACCTGCTGCTGGCACGCGAAAAGCTGGCCGACGCCGACGCCGCCCTGCGCGCCCGCGCCCGCCAGGCGGCCGAATACACCGACGACTACGTGCATGACAACCCCTGGTCCTCGATCGGCGCCGCCGCCGCGCTGGGCCTGCTGATCGGCGTGCTGCTGGGCCGCCGCTGATCGCCTTCGCCGCGCTGGCCGCCACTGCACCACGCCCTTCGCCATGAGCCTGCCTTCCGCCGACGCCAGCACCGCCGCGCGCGTGCGCGGCCTGTTCGCCGACGTGATCGAGCTGGTGCAGGTGCGCCTGGAGCTGTTCACCGTGGAGGCGCGCGACGAGCTGTCGCGCCTGGCCCGCATGGCGGTGATGGGCGCGCTGGCGGTGGTGTTCGTCAGCTTCGGCCTGATCTTTCTGGCCATCTTTCTCACCGTGCTGCTGTGGGATTCGCAGCGCCTGCTGGCGCTGGGCATCTTCACCACCCTGTTTTTGGGCGGTGGCGCGGTGCTGGCCCTGCTGGCCTGGCAAAAGGCCAGGCAGGGCCTGCGCATGTTTGGCGCCACGCGCGATGAGCTGCGGCGCGACCAGGAAAGGCTGCGTGCCTCATGAGCGCCGAGCCCCCCGTCGATCTGGCCGTCAGGCGCGAGCAGCTGCGCCTGCGCTCGGCGCAGCTGCGCGAGCAGATTGCCGTGCGCACCTCGGTGCTGCGCCCGGTGTTCAGGGCCACCGACCGCGTGCGGGGCGGTGTGCGCACGGTGCGCAACGTGAGCAACGCGCGCAACCAGCACGCCCTGGCCCTGCTGGCCGGCTCGGCGCTGGTCGGCGCCCTGCTGGTGCGCCCGCGTGCCGCGGCCCGGCTGGGGCTGCGCGTGTGGTCGGGCTGGCAGATGTTCCGTCGGCTGCGGCCCGTGGTCAGCAGCGTGCTGCGGCAGCTGGGCTGAAAGGGCCGGGGCGCCGCCCGCGCGCAGCCATGCAAGGACGCCGCCATGCCAACCCCGACCGCGGCTGCCGCGCCTTCCTACAAGATTCCCGAATCGGTGCTGGTGGTGGTGCACACCCCGGCGCTGAACGTGCTGCTGCTGCGGCGCGCCGATGCGCCGGGCGAGTTCTGGCAATCCGTCACCGGCAGCAAGAACCATGTCGATGAGCCGCTGAAGCGCACCGCCGTGCGCGAGGTGCTGGAGGAAACCGGCATCGACGCCACCCACCCCGCCTGCACCCTGCGCGACTGGGGCATCGAGAACCTGTACGACATCTACCCGCGCTGGCGGCACCGCTACGCGCCGGGCGTGACGCGCAACCGCGAGCACGTGTTCGGCCTGTGCGTGCCCGAGGGCACGCCCGTGCACCTGAGCCCGCGCGAGCATTCCCGATGCATCTGGCTGCCCTGGCGCGACGCGGCCGACCGCTGCTTCTCGCCGTCCAACGCCGAGGCCTGCCTGCTGCTGCCGCGCCTGGCGGCCGAGGTGAATGCATGAGCACGATGGATTCGACCTTCGGCGTCACGCACGGCATTCTGCGCGTGGCCACCTACAACATCCACAAGGGGGTGCAGGGCGTGGGGCCGGCGCGCCGGCTGGAGATCCACAACCTGGCGCTGGCCATCGAGACGCTGGACGCCGACATCGTGTGCCTGCAGGAAGTGCGCGCCACCAACCGCAAGGAGGCCAGCTACTTCACCGGCTGGCCCGATCTGCCGCAGGCCGAGTTCCTGGCGCCCGAGGGCTACCAGGCCGCCTACCGCACCAACGCCGTTACCAAGCACGGCGAGCATGGCAACGCGCTGCTGTCGCGCTGGCCCATCCTGGCCTGCAAGCACGAGGACATGTCCGACCACCGCTTCGAGCAGCGCGGCCTGCTGCACGTGGAGTTGCTGGTGGCCGGCGTCAGCGTGCACGCCATCGTGGTGCACTTCGGCCTGATCCCGGCCAGCCGCCTGCGCCAGACCGCGCGGCTGAAGGCCTACATCGCCCGCGAGGTGCCGCGGGACGCACCGCTGGTGGTGGCGGGCGACTTCAACGACTGGGGCACGCGCGTGCGCCGGCTGCTGCACGTCGATTCGCTGCACGCCTTCGAGGGCCCGCGCACGCTCACCTACCCCTCGCGCTACCCGGTGGCGCAGCTCGACCACATCTACGCCCGCGGCCTGCGCCCCTTGAGCCTGGCGGCGCCGCGCGGGCGCATCTGGAGCCGCATGTCGGACCACCTGCCGCTGATCGCCGAGTTCAACCTGCCCGAGCAGGATGCTACATAAAACGCAGCTTGCAGCGCCGTCGGGCCGGCGACAGGGGAGCTTCGGCGCCCCCAGGCATTGCTGCTACCATCGCTTCGCCCATGAAACCTCAACCTGATCTCCCCCTGGCGCAGCAGGACGCAGCGGACGAGGGCACGCCCGTCTCCGTCAAGATCCGCGAGCGCCTGCAGGCCGCGCGCAGGCGCTTCAACGCCAACGACAACATCGCCGACTTCATCCAGCCCGGCGAGCTGGAGAAGCTGCTCGACGAGGTCACGGCCAAGATGGAGGGCGTGCTCGACAGCCTGGTGATCGACACCGCCAACGACCACAACACCCAGGACACGGCGCGCCGCGTGGCCAAGATGTATGTCAACGAGGTGTTCAAGGGCCGCTACGTCAAGGCGCCGGCGATCACCGAGTTTCCCAACGCCGAGCGGCTGAACGAGCTGATGATCGTCGGTCCCATCACCGTGCGCTCGGCCTGCAGCCACCACTTCTGCCCGGTCATCGGCACGCTGTGGATCGGCGTGCTGCCCAACGAGCACACCAACGTCATCGGCCTGTCCAAGTATGCCCGCGTGGCCGAATGGATCATGGGCCGGCCGCAGATCCAGGAAGAGGCGGTGGTGCAACTGGCCGACCTGATCCAGAACAAGACCAAGCCCGACGGCCTGGCCATCGTGATGGAGGCCACGCACTACTGCGTGGCCTGGCGCGGCGTGAAGGACCTGGACAGCAAGATGATCAACTCCGTCATGCGCGGCGTGTTCCTCAAGGACGCCAACCTGCGGCGCGAGTTTCTCTCGCTCATCCCCCGGAAGACGTGAACCTAGAAATGGCAGCTGACCGCTTTCGCCTTTCAGGAACGCCACATGCTTATTGACTTTTCCGGCTTCGATCCCGCTCACCTGGAGGGTCAGCGCGCTACGCACCCGATCGCGCCGCGCTGGCCGCACCATGCGGCGTTGCTCGTCCTAGCAGGCACGGGCCTGCGTCGTCCTCACGCCTTGCCTGGCACGCCCATCACGGCACGCTCGAGCGCGTTCAACTCCCATTTCTAGGTTCACCATGCTTGTCCGACTGCTTTACGCCAGCCGCGCCGTCGATGCCTCGCCCGCGGCCATCGAGGCCATTCTGGGCGCTGCGCGCCAGCACAACCACGAAACCGGCATCACCGGCATCCTGGTCTACGGCGGCGGCGTGTTCATGCAGGGCATGGAGGGTGGCCGCCAGGCGGTGAGCGACCTGTACGGCACCATCCAGCGCGATCAGCGCCACAAGGACGTGGTGCTGCTGCACTACGAAGAGATCGTCGAGCGCCGCTTCGGCGGCTGGACCATGGGCCTGGTCGATGCCTCGCGCGTCAACGCCAGCGTGCTGCTCAAGTACTCCGAGCGCGCCGAACTCAATCCCTACGCAGTGTCGGGCCAGGTGTCGCTGGCGCTGCTGGAGGAGCTGATGGCCACCGCCAGCATCGTCGGCCACACCTGAGCGCGCTCGCCGCGCGATTCAAGCCAGGTCGGCCCCCGGCACCTGCCGACCAGGCAGCCGTTCGTGCGCCGCCGCCCGCCCTGAACGGCGAGGCGGCTCAGATCACCATCGCCGCCAGGTCGGCCGGCTCGGCGCGCGCGGTGTCCGCGATGGCGCGCAGCGCGGCCAGCGCCTCGGCCTCGGTGCGGTAGGTGTGCAGCAGCGGGTGCGGCGCCAGCGCGCCGGCGGCCTGCAGCACTTTTTCCACCGGCAGCTTCATGCCGCTGACGTGCACCGCCACCCGGCGCTGGTGCAGCTGGCCCAGCAGGCGCACGAAGGTCTCGGCGCCGGTGGCGTCGATGCGGTTGATGGGCTGGGCGAACAGGCACAGGTGGCGCGTGGCGGGGTGCCGGGTCAGGTACTCGGTCACGTGGCGCTCGAACTGGCTGGCGGTGGCGAAGTCCAGCGCCGCTTCCATGCGCAGCGCCAAGGTCTGAGGCGCCAGCGCCGGCAGCTGCCACAGGTGGCGGTCGCGCAGACTGCCGTCTTCGTGCAGGCCGACCTCGATGATGCGCGGGTGCAGGCGCTGGTAGAGAAAGTACGACAGCGCCATCAGCACCCCCGACAGCACGCCCCAGTACAGCGCCGGCGCCGCCGCGATGGTGATGACAAAGGTGACGGCGGCGATCACCGCCTCGACGCGCGAGATGTGCCACAGCCGCAGGAACTCGCGCGGCTTCAGCAGGCCCACCACCGTGGCCACCACGATGGCCGCCAGCACCGCCTGCGGCACGTGGCGCAGCACCGGCGTGAACAGCAGCAGCGCCAGCAGCACCACGCCCACCGAGAAGATGCTGGCCCAGCCGGTCTGCGCGCCGGCGTACAGGTTCAGCGCCGAGCGCGAGAAGGACGAGCTGGTGGCGAACGCGCCCGAAAAGCCCGCCGCCATCTTGGCCAGGCCCTGGCCGATCAAGTCCTGGTCCTGGTCCCAGCGCTCGCCCTTGCGCTGGCTGTCCACCTTGGCGCTGGCAGCGGTTTCCAGAAAGCTCACCAGGGTGATCACCAGCGTCGGCAGCAGCAACTGGCCCAGCACCGGCCAGCCGGGCCAGCCGGGCAGGTAGGGCGCCGGCAGGCCGGCCGGCAGCGGACCGACCACGGCGCCGCCGCGCGCCTCCACGCCCAGTGCCCAGCTCAGCGCCGCCGCCGCCAGCACCACGACCAGCACGGTGGGAAAGGTCGGCCGCCAGCGCCGCGCCAGCACCAGCAGCGCCAGCGCCGCCAGGCCGAACGCCGCCGCCAGTGCGTCGATGGCGGGCGCCTGCAGCATCTGCGCCCAGCCGCCCTGCAAGCCCAGCATGGGTGGCAGCTGCGAGCCGATGATGAGCACCGCCGCCGCCTGCGTGAAGGCCATCAGCACCGGTGAATTGACCAGGTTCAGCAGCCAGCCGAAGCGCGCCACGCCGAGCACCACCTGCAACAGCCCCGACAGCAGGGCCAGCCACACCGCCAGCGCCACCCACTCGGGGCTGCCCGGCGTGGCCAGCGGGCTGAGCGCGGTGTAGATCATCAGGCTGGTCAGCGCCGTCGGCCCCACCGACAGCCGCGCCGAGGCCGAGAACAGCACCGCCACCAGCGCCGGCAGCATCGAGGCGTAGATGCCCGTCACCAGCGGCATGCCTGCCAGCTGCGCGTAGGCCACGCCCTGCGGAATCACCATCAGCCCCACCGTCAGGCCGGCCATGGCCTCGCCGCGCAGCAGCGCCGCACCGGGCCGCGGCCAGCGCAAGAAGGGCAGCAATCGCTCGATCTGGGGCGGCATGGGGCTCGATGGTAAGGCAGGGCGTGGCGGCGGATCAGCACCCATCAGGGGAGGCGCTGCGTCGGCGCGGGGCGGGCATGGCGCGTTGTGAAGGGATTAGGATGCCTCACGCATCCAAACGCACTGGAAAGGCAAGCCATGACCCGCCACCTTGTCCTGCTGGCCGCCGTGCTGGCCCTGCCGCCGCTGGCCGGCGCGCAGGCCATCAGGTGCACCGACCCGGCCACCGGCCAGACGCTCTACACCGACCAGCCCTGCCAGGGCGGCACCTTGGTGGTGCCACCCCGCAGCGCCGAAGAGTTGCGCCAGGAGGCAGCCAGCGCCGCCGCCGCGCGCGAAGCCGCGCTGCGCCGCGAGGAGCTGGCCCTGCAACGGGAGCAGCAACGCCTGGCCGCGCAGCAGGCCGAGGCCCAGGCCCGGCCCGTGGTGCCGCCGGCCGAGACCGAGGCCTGCCGCGCCGCCCGGGCCGAAGCCAGTTTCCGCGCCGCCAGCTTCTCGGCCAGCGAGGAGGAAATCCGCACCGCCCGCCACAACGCCGCTCTGGCGTGCGGCCAGCAACCGCCAGCCGACATCGTGGTGGTGCAGCCCTACGCACCGCTGCCGTCCTACGTGCCGGTGTACCCCCCGCCTCATCGGCCCGTGCCGCCGCACCACCGGCCGCCGCACTGGGGCCACGGCAGCGGCTGGGGCGGTGGTTTCGGCATGCCCCGGCCGACGGCGCCCCCGCGCCCCGAGTACGAGCCGGGCACCGAGCCGATCCCGGTGCGGGTGCAGCCGCCTTCGGTGCGCTGAGGGCCGGGGCGCTGTACTCGGCGCGTTGCCGGGTTGGCTGCCACCGACGAGGAGCTAAAAAAACAGCATTGGCCTCGGTGATCTCGGCGCCGACATGAAAAAGCCCCGCAAGCGGTCGCCTGCGGGGCTTTCGAGGGTCGGACAAGGGCCGATCAGCGGCGGCGACGGCCCATCAGCAGGGCCAGGGCGGCGCCGGCGGCGGCGGCCAGGGCCATGGACTTCAGGGGCTGCTCCTGCACGTAGGCGCTGGTGCGGTCGGCCACCTCGTTGAGCTTCTCCTTGGACAGGTCGGCCGTCTCGGCCGCCTTGGCCTTGGCGGTGCCGGCCATGTCCTGCACGCGGGCCGAGATGGCGTCGATGGCCGGCTGCACGTCTTCGCGCAGGCTGCGCACCTTGGCGTCGGCCTTGTCCAGGGCCTCGTTGGCGTACAGGCGGGCCGATTCGACGGTGCGCTCGGCGGTGTCGGCCACTTTCTCGGTGGCGCTGTGGGCGGTGTCGGCAATCTTCTCGACGGCGTTTTGCGTGTTCATTCAGACTTCCTTTCGTGGCGCAGGCGTGCGGCCAATGGTGGTGGGACGAGGGCGCTTGGCTGTGGCGGGCGCCCTTGGCGGCAAGCGTGCCCACAGCATAAGCCAAGCGCGGCGGCCGTGGAATCAGCCGGCCGCATCCGGCGCTGTCAGCGGCGCCGGCGCGGCCTTGTAGGAATCGGACGACATGGCGCTGACGGAGGCCGCCAGCTCCTGCTGCTGCTTGGCGCTGCGCCGCGGAATGGTGCCGGACACGCGCGCGCCGTGGCCGGGGCGCGAGCTGATGTCGAGCCGGCCGCCGCTGGCCTCGACCCGGTGGCGCATGCCCATCAGGCCGTGCGAGGCCTGGGGC
>JAEXBL010000422.1 GCA_023394015.1 Pseudomonadota bacterium
CACCTGGAGCGGCTGGGCGAGCTGGCCGGCGGCCTGATGGACGAGCTGGCCGCCACGGCCGACAAGCATCCGCCCACGCTGTCGGTGCGCAGCCGCGCCGGCCAGGACGAATCCCGCATCGACAAGCACCCGGCCTATGTGGAACTGGAACGCCTGGCCTACAGCGAGTTCGGCCTGGCCGCGCTGTCGCACCGCGGCGGGGTGCTGGGTTGGCCCGAGCCCATGCCGGCCGCCGCCAAATACGCGCTGAGCCATTTGTTCGTGCAGGCCGAGTTCGGCCTGTGCTGCCCGGTCAGCATGACCGATTCGCTGGCCCGCACGCTGCGCAAGTTCGGCGACGCCGACCTCGTGGCGCGCGTGCTGCCGCAGGTGACGACGCAGGATTTCGACGCGCTGCGCCAGGGCGCCATGTTCATGACGGAGCAAGGCGCGGGTTCGGACGTCAGCGCCACGGAGGTCACGGCCGAACGGCAGGACGACGGCAGCTGGCGCCTGTCGGGCGACAAGTGGTTCTGCTCCAACCCCGACGCGGGCTACGCCATGGTGCTGGCCCGCAGCGAGCCGCAGCCCGGCCTGAAGGGGGTGTCGCTGTTCCTGCTGCCGCGCGACCTGCCCGGCGGCGGCCACAACCACTACCGCATCCTGCGCCTGAAGGACAAGCTGGGCACGCGCTCCATGGCCAGCGGCGAAATCCGCCTGGAAGGCGCCGTGGCCTGGCTGGTGGGCGAACGCGGCCGCGGCTTCAAGCAGATGGCCGACATGATCAACAACTCGCGCCTGTCCAACGGCATGCGCGCGGCCGGCCTGATGCGCCGCGCCGTCACCGAGGCGGTGTATTTCTCGCAGCACCGCCGCGCCTTCGGCAAGCGGCTCATCGACATGCCGCTGATGCAGCGCCAGCTGGTCAAGATGACGGTCTGGGCCGAACAGGCGCGCAGCGTCATGTTCCAGACCGCGCGCGCGCTGGCCGAGGCCGACCAGGGCGGCGGCGATCCGGCGCTGGCGCGCATCCTGACCCCGCTCATCAAGTTCCGCGCCTGCCGCGATGCCCGCAAAGTGACCGGCGACGCCAGGGAGGTGCGCGGCGGCTGCGGCTATATCGAGGAGTGGACCGAACCGCGCCTGGTGCGCGACGCGCATCTGGGCTCGATCTGGGAAGGCACCAGCAACATCGTGGCGCTGGACGTGCTGCGCGCCATCACGCGCGAACAATCGCTGCCGGCGCTGCGCGCCCACATCGAGCGCCTGCTGGCCGAGGGCGCGCCCTGCCCGCCCGAACTGGCCGACATGCAGGCCCGCGCGCTGGAACAGACCTACGCGCTGGCCGAACACGCCGCGCGGGAAAACCGCGCCGAGCTGGCGCGCCAGGCCGCGTCGCTGCTGTACCACGCGGTGTCCCTGGCCGCGCTGCGCTGGGAAGCCGCGGACCCGGCGCTGGCCGCTCGCGCCAGGCTGGCCGACCAGGTGCTGCTGCATCGCCTGGGCCCGCGCGATCCCTACGCCATCCCGCCCGACGAAAGCGCCGCCTGCCGGGAAATCCTGCAATACGCGCTGTAAACCGACGCCGGCGGCACAGCCGGCGCGCATCCACCACTGGAGACAAACATGAACCGCTACTTCGCCCCCTTGCTGCTGGCCGCCGCCGCGGCCCTGCCCGCGGCGCCCACGCTGGCGGCCGAGGCCTTCCCCGCGGAACGCCCGGTCACCCTGGTCGTGCCCTTCCCGCCCGGCGGCCCCACCGACGCCCTGGCGCGCCGCCTGGCCGACAAGCTCAGGCAGCCGCTGAAGCAGAACGTCATCGTCGAGAACCGCAGCGGCGCGGGTGGCAATATCGGCTCGGAATACGTGGCCAACGCCTAGCCCGACGGCTACTCGCTGCTGTTCGGCACTTCCGGGCCGCTGGCCATCAACGTCAGCCTGTACAAGAAGCAGGGCTACGATCCGCAGACCAGCTTCGCCCCCATCATCCGTATCGGCCACCTGCCCAACATCCTGGTGGTGAACCCGTCGGTGCCGGCCACCAACGTGCAGGAACTGATCGCCTACGCCAAGAAAAACCCGGACGCGCTGAGCTACGCCTCGTCGGGCAACGGCGCGTCCTCGCACCTGGCCGGCATTCTGTTCAACCGCATGGCCGGCACCCAGATCATGCACATTCCCTACAAGGGCACCGGCCCGGCGCTGAACGACCTGCTGGGCGGGCAGGTGTCCATGTCGTTCACCGACATCCTGACCGCGCTGCCCTACGTCAAGGCCGGCAAGCTGCGCGCCATCGGCCTGGCCAGCGCGCAACGTTCCGACGCCCTGCCCGACCTGCCCACGCTGTCCGAACAGGGCCTCAAGGGCTATGACGTCAGCGTGTTCTTCGGCATCGTCGCGCCAAAAAATACCCCGGCGCCGGTCGTGGAGACCCTGAACAAAGCCTTCCAGAGCGCGCTGGCCGACCCCGAGGGGGCCAACACGCTGCGCAGCCAGGGCATCGAGGCGCAGGACAAGACGCCGCAAGGCCTGTCCGCCTTCATCACGGCCGAAGTGCCCAAGTGGCGCGACGTCATCGCCAGCGCCCACGTCTCCATCGACTGAAGGACTTTTCCATGGCAGCAACCCTCCCCAATGCCGGCGCCCTGGCCGGCTGCAAGGTCATCGACCTGTCGCGCGTGCTGGGCGGCCCCTATTGCACGCAGATCCTGGCCGACCACGGCGCCGACGTGCTCAAGATCGAGCCGCCCGGCGGCGACGAGACGCGCGGCTGGGGGCCGCCCTTCCTGGGCGCCACGGCCTCCTACTTCGTCGGCGTGAACCGCAACAAGGAAGGCATGACGCTGGACCTGTCGCAGCCTGCGGGCCAGGAGCTGCTGCGCCGGCTGCTGGCCGACGCCGACGTGCTGGTCGAGAACTTCAAGCCCGGCACGCTGGAGAAATGGGGCTTAGGATACGAGACGCTGAAACAGGAATTCCCCGCGCTGATCCATTGCCGGGTCAGCGGCTTCGGCGCCGACGGGCCGCTGGGCGGCCTGCCGGGCTACGACGCCTGCGCCCAGGCCATGTGCGGGCTGATGAGCGTCAACGGCGAGGCCGACGGCGAAGCCACCCGCGTCGGCCTGCCGGTGGTGGACATGGTGACGGGCCTGAACGCGGCGGTGGCCATCCTGCTCGCGCTCAACGAGCGCGTGCGCAGCGGCCTGGGCCAGTTCCTCGATATCACGCTGTACGACTGCGCCCTGTCGCTGTTGCATCCGCACGCGCCCAACTACTTCTACAGCGGCAAGGTGCCGGCGCGCAGCGGCAACGCGCATCCCAACATCGCGCCCTACGAAACCCTGCCCACGGCCAGCGGCCCGATCTTCCTGGCGGTGGGCAACAACCGCCAGTTCGCGCTGCTGGCGCAGACGCTGGAAGCGCCCGCGCTGGCCGAAGACCCGCGCTACGCCACCAACGCCGACCGCCTGCAGAACCGCCAGGCGCTGCGCGCCGACCTGTCGGCGCTGCTGGCCGGATTCGACGCCGCCGAACTGGCCGACCGCCTGCTGCGCAACGGCGTGCCCGCCGCCGCGGTGCTCACCGTGGACCAGGCGCTGGCGCACCCGCATACCCGGCATCGCGGCATGGTGCTGGAACAGGGCGACTACCGCGGGGTCGGCTCCCCGATCAAGCTGTCGCGCACGCCGGCGACGCTGCGGAGATTGCCGCCGGATCTCGAACGCGCGTGACCCATCCTACCCGCCCGACGCCACACCTTCGCGCCGCGGGTCCGCTCCGCCCTGCAACCCGTCGGGCCCAATCACGATGCCGTGGATGCCGCTGGGAAACTCGGTGATGCGCACGGGATGCCCCATGCGTTCGAGCTCGGGCGCCAGCGCCTCCAGCGGCGTGCCTTTTTCGAGTTCGGTGTCCTTGTTGCGGCTGCCCATGTTGGGCAGGTCGATGGCGGCCTGGATGTCCAGGCCCCAGTCCAGCACGCCCACCACCGTCTTGGCGACGTAATTGATGATGGCGCTGCCGCCGGGCGAGCCCACCAGCAGGTACGGCTTGCCGTCGCGCAGCACGATCATGGGCGCCATCGAGCTGCGCGGGCGCTTGCCGGGTTCGATGCGGTTGGCCACGAGCCGGCCTTCGGGGTCCTGGTAGGACGAGGAAAAGTCCGTCATCTCGTTGTTCAGCAGAAAGCCGCGCACGAAGATCTTGCTGCCGAATTCGCTTTCGATGGTGGTCGTCATGCTGAGCGCGTTGCCCTTGGCGTCGACCGCCACCAGATGGCTGGTGGAGGGCAGCTCCAGCGCGTCGTCCTTGCCCAGCGCCAGCCG
>JAEXBL010000442.1 GCA_023394015.1 Pseudomonadota bacterium
GGGGGGCCGCGCCCGGCGCAGCGCCAGAGGGGAAAGATGGTGGCGGGGGTCGGCGCCGGTCCGGCCGGGGTGGCGGCGGCGCAGCAGCTGGCGGGCGCCGGGCACGCGGTGACGCTGTTCGAGAAGAACGACCGCATCGGCGGCCTGCTGCGCTATGGCATCCCGGATTTCAAGCTGGAAAAGCGCCACATCGACCGCCGCGTCGAGCAGATGCAGGCCGAGGGCGTGACCTTCCGCACCGGCGTGCTGGTGGGCGGGCTGCCGGGCGAAGGCCCGGGCGCCAAGGTCACCAACCTGGCGAAAGAAACGGTGTCGGCCGCGCAGCTGATGCAGGACTTCGACGCCGTGCTGCTCACGGGCGGCGCCGAGCAGTCGCGCGATCTGCCGGTGCCGGGGCGCGAGCTGGACGGTGTGCATTTCGCGATGGAGCTGCTGCCGCAGCAGAACCGCGCCAACGCGGGCGACAAGCTGAAGGACGCGATCTCGGCCAAGGGCAAGCATGTCGTCGTCATCGGCGGCGGCGACACCGGCAGCGACTGCGTCGGCACCAGCAACCGCCACGGCGCCAAGAGCGTGACGCAGTTCGAGCTCATGCCCATGCCGCCTGAAGCAGAGAACAAGCCGCTGGTGTGGCCCTACTGGCCGATCAAGCTGCGCACCAGCTCCAGCCACGAGGAGGGTGCGCAGCGCGAGTTCGCCATCTCCACCAAGCAGTTCAATGGCGACAAGGGGCGGGTGAAAAGCCTGACCACGGTGCAGGTGGAGTTCAAGGACGGCAAGCTCACCGAGGTGCCCGGTACCGAGAAGGAATGGCCGGCCGACCTGGTGCTGCTGGCCATGGGCTTCACCAACCCGGTCGCCAGCGTGCTGGAGGCCTTCGGCGTCGACAAGGACGCGCGCGGCAACGCCAAGGCGACCATCGAGCTGGCGGGCGGCTACGCCACCAACGTGAACAAGGTGTTCGCCGCCGGCGACATGCGGCGCGGGCAATCACTTGTCGTGTGGGCGATCAGGGAGGGCCGCCAGGCCGCCCGTGCCGTGGACGAATTCCTGATGGGGTCGAGCGCGCTGCCGCGTTGAGGCGCCGGCTCTCGTCCAGCAGGCCATCGCCCTTGCCCGTGGTAAAACTTCGCGCCTCGCGCACCCCTCTGGCCGCAGCCAGTACCGCGGCGCGCACCAATCTACCGAGAAACCTTTCATGACTTCCCCCATTCGCATTGCCATCGCCGGCCACGGCAACCTGGGCCGCGGCGTCGAGGCCGCCATCGGCCGCAACCCCGACATGCAACTGGTCGGCATCTACACCCGCCGCGCGCCGCAGCAGCTGCAGCCGCTCACGGCCGGCGTGCCGGTGCACGGCATGGACGCGCTGCCCGATCACGCGGGGCAGATCGACGTGCTGATCCTGTGCGGCGGCTCCAAGAGCGACCTGCCCGAGCAGGGGCCGCAGTACGCGGCGCTGTTCAACACCGTCGACAGCTTCGACACCCACGCGCGCATTCCCGGGTACTTCGCCGCCGTCGATGCGCAGGCAGCGGCCAACCAGAAGACGGCGCTGATTTCCGCTGGCTGGGACCCCGGCATGTTCTCCATCAACCGCGTGATGGGCGAGGCGCTGCTGCCCGAGGGCGCCACCTACACCTTCTGGGGCAAGGGCCTGAGCCAGGGCCATTCCGACGCCATTCGCCGCGTGCCCGGCGTGGCCGGCGGCGTGCAGTACACCGTGCCGGTGCCGGCGGCGGTGGCGCAGGTGCGCAGCGGCAGCCGCCCGCAGCTCAGCACGCGGCAAAAGCACACGCGCGAATGCTTCGTGGTGCTGGCCGAGGGCGCCGATGCCGACCAGGTGCGGCAGGCCATCGTCACCATGCCGCACTACTTCGACGAATACGACACCACGGTGCACTTCATCAGCGCCGAAGAACTGCAGCGCGACCACGGCGCGATGCCGCACGGCGGCTTCGTCATCCGCAGCGGGCAGACCAGCGCGGGCAGCACGCAGATCATCGAATACGGCCTGACCCTGGGCAGCAACCCCGAATTCACGTCCAGCGTGCTGGTGGCCTACGCGCGCGCCGTGCACCGCCTGCACGGCCAGGGTCAGTACGGCGCCAAGACGGTGTTCGACGTGCCGCCCGGCCTGCTGTCGCCCAAGAGCGCCGGGCAGCTGCGCGCCGAGTTGCTGTAGGCCCGCCGCGCGTCGGTGCGGCGCACCTTGTCGGTGGGTGAGTAAATGCGGCCTGAACGATGTTCCAGGCCACGCTCCTTGCTATCTGAAAGATAGTGGCTGCAGGGCGCCGACCCCCGCCTTTTGGCGGGGTGCGCGCCGCCGCCGGTGGCGGGTAAACCCGGTATCATGGGGCGTGCCGCCGGTTTGCCGACCGGCTTTTTTGTTCCCATGTCCGATTCTTCCTCCACCGCCGACGCCCCGGTCGCCCTCGTCGAGTTGCGCGACGTGAGCTTTGGCTACGGCGCGCGCCCGGTGCTGCAGGGCCTGTCGCTGTCGGTGCCGCGCGGCCGGGTGACGGCGCTGATGGGGCCGTCGGGCTGCGGCAAGACCACGGTGCTGCGCCTCATCGGCGGCCAGCAGCGGGCGCAGCAGGGCCAGGTGCTGGTGTCGGGCCAGGACATGGGCGCCATGGACGAGACCCAGCTGTATGCCGCGCGCCGGCGCATGGGCATGCTGTTCCAGTTCGGCGCGCTGTTCACCGACCTGTCGGTGTTCGACAACGTGGCCTTTCCGCTGCGCGAGCACACCCGGCTGCCCGAGGCGCTGGTGCGGGACATCGTGCTGATGAAGCTGGACGCCGTGGGCCTGCGCGGCGCGCGCGATCTGATGCCCTCGCAGGTCTCCGGCGGCATGGCGCGGCGCGTGGCGCTGGCGCGGGCCATCGCGCTCGACCCCGAACTGGTGATGTACGACGAGCCCTTTGCCGGGCTGGACCCGATCTCGCTGGGCACGGCGGCGCAGCTCATCCGCCAGCTCAACGACGCGCTGGGCGTCACCAGCATCGTGGTGTCGCACGACGTGCAGGAAACCTTTCTGATCGCCGACCAGGTGATCCTGCTGGCCGGCGGCAAGGTGGCCGCGCAGGGCACGCCGGACGAGCTGCGCGCCAGCACCGACCCGCTGGTGCGCCAGTTCTTCGGCATGGACATGGAGGGGCCGGTGCAGTTTCACTACCCCGGCCCGAGCGTGGAGCAGGATTTCGGCGTGGAGGTGGCCTGAATGCGCTGGTGGCACCCCGCCGACGTCGGCCTGGCCACGCGCCGGCTGCTGGCCGACGTGGGTTATGCGGCGCGCTTTTTCTGGCGCCTGGTCAGGCTGCTGGGGCCCACGCTGCGGCGCTTTTCGCTGGTGCGCGACCAGATCCACTTTCTGGGCAACTACTCGCTGGCCATCATCGCCGTGTCGGGGCTGTTCGTGGGCTTCGTGCTGGCCTTGCAGGGCTACTACATCCTGCAGCGCTACGGCTCGGCCGAGGCGGTGGGCATGATGGTGACGCTGTCGCTGCTGCGCGAGCTGGGGCCGGTGGTGACGGCGCTGCTGTTCGCCGGCCGCGCCGGCACCTCGCTCACGGCCGAGATCGGGCTGATGAAGTCGGGCGAGCAGTTCAGCGCCATGGAGATGATGGCGGTGGACCCGATCCAGCGCATCGTCGCGCCGCGCTTCTGGGCCGGGGTGATCGCCATGCCGCTGCTCACCGCCGTGTTCAACGCCGTCGGCGTGCTGGGCGGCTGGGTCGTCAGCGTGCCGATGATCGGCGTCGATCCGGGCGCGTTCTGGAGCCAGATGCAGGGCGGCGTGGACCTGTGGGCCGACCTGGGCAACGGCGTCATCAAGAGCGTCGTGTTTGGCGTGGCGGTGACCTTCGTGGCGCTGCTGCAGGGCTATCTGGCGCGGCCCACGGCCGAGGGGGTGGCGCGCGCCACCACCCGCACGGTGGTGATGGCCTCGCTGCTGGTGCTGGGGCTGGACTTCCTGCTCACGGCGCTGATGTTTTCCTATTGACGTGAGGGCGAGCTGACCATGGAACGCTCCAAGAATGACCTCTGGGTGGGCCTGTTCGTGATGATCGGGCTGGCGGCGCTGGTGTTTCTGGCGCTGCAGGCGGCCAACCTGCTGGCGCTGAACTTCCAGCCCACCTACCGCATCACCGCGCGCTTCGACAACATCGGCGGCCTCAAGCCCAAGGCGGCGGTGCGCAGCGGCGGCGTGGTGGTCGGCCGCGTGGCCAGCCTGCACTTCGACGACGAGCGCTACCAGGCCAGCATCGCGCTGGACATGGACGCGCGCTTCAAGTTCCCGAAGGACAGCTCGCTGAAGATCCTGACCAGTGGCCTGCTGGGCGAGCAGTACATCGGCATCGAGGCCGGCGCCGCCGACGACAACCTGGTCGCTGGCGATAATGTGAGCAACACGCAGTCGGCGGTGGTGCTGGAGAACCTGATCAGCCGCTTTCTGTTCGACAGCGCGGCCGCCGGCGCATCCCCCGGCGGTGCTGGCAAGCCGGCGGCTGGTGGGGTGCAATAGCCGCTCGACGCGGCCCCACGCCTCCGGGCCGCGCGCCAAGACATGACAGGAACGCCTCAATGAATACGCAGATCGCCGCCCGCCTGGCGCGGCTGGCCCAGGGCGCCGCCTTGGCGCTGGCGCTGGCCGGCTGCGCCACCGCGCCGGGCGGCGACCCGCGCGACCCCTGGGAGTCGTACAACCGCTCGATGACAAAGTTCAACGACGCGGTGGACACGGCCGTGCTCAAGCCCGTGGCCACGGCCTACAAGGAGGCGGTGCCGCAGCCGGTGCGCACCGGCGTGCGCAACTTTTTCGGCAACCTGGGCGACGTCTGGTCCTTCGTCAACAACGTGCTGCAGGCCAAGCCCGAGGGCGCGCTGCACTCCTTCTGGCGCGTGGTCATCAACACCACCATGGGCCTGGGCGGCGTGCTCGACCCGGCCACCGAGATGCGCCTGGAGCGCCACCGCGAAGACTTCGGCCAGACCCTGGGCCGCTGGGGCGTGCCCTCCGGCCCCTACTTCGTGCTGCCGCTGCTGGGGCCGTCCACGCTGCGCGACACGGTGGCGCTGCCGGTCGATGCCTATGGCAACCCGCTGGGCCACGTCAACGACATCCCGGTGCGCAACACCCTGATCGGCGTCAACGTGATCCAGACACGCGCCGGCCTGCTGACCACCACCGACCTGCTCGAGGCGGCGGCGCTGGACAAGTACAGCTTCCAGCGCGATGCCTACCTGCAAAAGCGCCTCAGCGAGGTGCACGACGGCAACCCGCCGCGCGACGAGGAGCGCTACGACCTCGACGAGGACGGGGCGGAAGCCGAGGCCGCCAGCGCCCCCGTGCCCGCGGCGTCGGCAGCGGCAGCAGCGGGCGACCAGTAGCACAACTTGTAACAGGGCCGGGGAACCCGCGCGGCGCGGCAGATTCAAAATCGCCATGGGCGCCGGGTGCGCCTTGGGTTTTTGTTCAGAAAGAAAGAAGACATGAAGATTGCCGATCGCCGTTCGTTCGTCCGCTTCACCGCCAGCGCGCTGAGCGCCCTGGCCGTGGCCGCCGCCGCGCCCTGGGCGCAGGCGCAGGCGCAGGCTGCCGACGAGGCGCCCGACGCCATGATCCGCCGCCTCTCGGTCGAGGTGCTGGACACCATCAAGTCCGACAAGGCGCTGCAGGCGGGCGACATCAACAGCGTCATGGCGGCGGTGGACGCCAAGATCATGCCCAACGTCAACTTCACCCGCATGACCGCCTCGGCCACCGGCCCCAGCTGGCGCAAGGCCACGCCGGCGCAGCGCCAGCGCCTGCAGGACGAGTTCAAGAGCCTGCTGGTGCGCACCTACGCCGGTGCGCTCAAGCAGGTCGACAACCAGACGGTGGACGTGCTGCCGCTGCGTGGCGCCGCGACCGACAAGGAGGTGGTGGTGCGCACCCTGGTCCGCGGCCAGGGCGACCCGGTGCAGGTGGACTACCGCATGGAGCGCACGCCGGGCCAGGGCGCGGGCTGGAAGATCTACGACCTGAACGTGGTCGGCGTCTGGCTGGTGGACAACTACCGCCCGCAGTTCGCGCAGCAGATCAACACTGGCGGCGTCGATGGGCTGATCAAGTCGCTGGCCGAGCGCAACCAGGCCAACGTGGCCGGCGACAAGAGCTGAGCCCTCATGCTGGTGCTGCCCGCCGAACTGACCCACGCCCAGGCGCACGCCTGCCTGGGCATGCTGCTGGAGGCGGCCCGCGCCGAGAAGGCGCCCCAGGTGCTGGTGGACGCCACGGCGCTGACGCGCTTCGACTCCTCGGCGCTGGCGGTGCTGCTGGCCTGCCGCCGGGAGTGCCTGCACGACGGCAAGCAGTTTGCCGTGCGCGGCCTGGCGCCGCGGCTGCGCGAGCTGGCGCGGCTGTACGGCATCGCCGGGCTGCTGCCCGAGCCCGAAGCCGCGCCGGCCGTCAACTGAGGCCCGCCCCGCCCGGCACCCCGGCCATATTCCCGCCGGCAGCAGGTTTGGGGCCAAGAAAGTAAAATGGTGGGTTGCCTATGCCCGCCATCTCTTTTCAGTCGGTCTCCAAGGTCTACCCGGCCTCCGGCAGATCCGGCGCCGCACCCCTCAAAGCCCTGGACAACGTCAGCTTCGACATCGAAGAAGGCGAATTCTTCGGCCTGCTCGGCCCCAACGGCGCCGGCAAGACCACGCTGATCTCTATCCTCGCCGGCCTCACGCGCGCCACCGCGGGCAGCGTCAAGGTGCACGGCTACGACGTGCAGCAGGACTTCGTGCAGGCGCGCCGCCACCTCGGCATCGTGCCGCAGGAGCTGGTGTTCGACCCCTTCTTCACCGTGCGCGAGGGGCTGGTGTTCCAGTCCGGCTACTTCGGCCTGCACAAGAACGACGACTGGATCGACGAGCTGCTGGCCGGCCTGGGCCTGGCCGACAAGGCCGGCGCCAACATGCGCCAGCTCTCCGGCGGCATGAAGCGCCGCGTCCTGGTGGCGCAGGCGCTGGTGCACAAGCCGCCGGTGATCGTGCTGGACGAGCCCACCGCCGGCGTCGACGTGGAGCTGCGCCAGACCCTGTGGCAGTTCGTCGCCACGCTCAACCGCCAGGGCCACACCGTGCTGCTGACCACGCACTACCTGGAAGAGGCCGAGGCCCTGTGCCAGCGGCTGGCCATGCTCAAGCGCGGCCGCGTGATCGCGCTGGAGCGCACCAGCACGCTGCTGAGCAACGCCACCGCCAACGTGCTGTACTTCAAGACCGACAGCGCACTGCCTGCCGACCTGGCGGCACAGGCGCGCGTCACCGGCCGCATCGTCGAGCTGCCGGCCAGCGGGCCGGACGAGATCGAGCGCCACCTGGCCGCTCTGCGCCAGGCCGGCGTGGCGGTGGAAGACGTGGAGATCCGCAAGGCCGACCTGGAAGACGTGTTCATTCAGCTGATGAGCGCCGCCGCCGCGGCGCCGCAGGCCACGGCCGGAGCCCTGTCATGAGCGAGACCGTGATGCGCACCGAGCCGCGCCGCCTGCAGGCCCTGCCCGCGCCCAACGATGGCTGGAAGATGCTGCTCAAGAAGGAGGTGCTGCGCTTCTGGCGCGTGGCCGTCCAGCCCATCGCCGCGCCGGTGCTCACCGCCGTGCTGTACCTGCTGATCTTCGGCCACGTGCTGAGCGAGCGAGTGCAGGTGTATCCGGGCGTGAGCTACGTGGCCTTCCTGGTGCCGGGCCTGGTGATGATGAGCATGCTGCAGAACGCCTTTGCCAACAGCGCCTCCAGCCTGGTGCAGAGCAAGATCATGGGCAACCTGGTGTTCACGCTGCTCACGCCGCTGTCGGCCTGGCACTGGTTCATCGCCTACGTGGGCGCGGCCATCGCGCGCGGCCTGCTGGTGGGCCTGGGTGTGTACCTGATCACGCTGCTGTATGCGCCGCCGCGCGCCGCGGCGCTGCCCTGGGTGCTGGTGTTCGCGCTGCTGGGGGCCGGGCTGATGGGCGTGCTGGGCCTGCTGGCCGGGCTGTGGGCCGACAAGTTCGACCAGATGGCGGTGTTCCAGAACTTCATCGTCATGCCGATGACCTTTCTCGCCGGCGTGTTCTATTCCATCCACTCGCTGCCCGGCGTGTGGCAGCAGCTCAGCCATTTCAACCCGTTCTTCTACATGATCGACGGCTTCCGCTACGGCTTCTTCGGCGTCAGCGACGTCTCGCCCTGGCTCAGTCTGGGCGTGGCCGGCGCCAGCTTCGCCGCCGTGTCGGCGCTGACGCTGTACCTGCTGAAGACCGGCTACAAGCTGCGGGGGTGATGACAAATGACGAATGACTTCGCCGCTGACGCGGCTTCCATGACCAATGCGCCAGGACGTTGCCGGTGCTTGTCATCGAAGCGAAGCGAGGTCATTCGTCATTTGTCATTGGGATCTTCATCATGACCGCCGACCAACTCAAAACCCTCATCGCCGCTGGCCTGCCCTGCGAGCACCTCGAAGTGGAGGGCGACGGCCGCCACTGGTTCGCCACCATCGTCTCGGCCGAGTTCGAGGGCAAGCGCCCGATCGCGCGCCATCAGCGCGTCTATGCCACGCTGGGCGACAAGATGAAGACCGACGAGGTGCATGCGCTGTCGATGAAGACCTTCACCCCCGCCGAATGGGCGGCGCAATGAGCACCCCGCTGAGGCGCTGCGCGCCATCTCCCCGGCGGGGGGGCGTCGCCAGTGGCCGGGCCCAGCCCGCTCCACGGCGACCGCTGGCACGGCCTGCTCCGCGGCCCTTCGAGGGGCGCCACGCTGGGCTCGCCTCGCAGCCTGCACCACTGCACCTGCATTCCATCACGCCATGGACAAACTGCTGATCCGCGGTGGCCGCCCGCTCCGGGGCGAGGTCACCATCTCCGGCGCCAAGAACGCCGCCTTGCCAGAGATGTGCGCCGCGCTGCTGACCGATGAGCCGGTGCGCCTGCTCAACGTGCCGCGCCTGCAGGACGTGCGCACCATGCGCAAGCTGCTGGAAAACATGGGCGTGGCGGTGCAGACGCACGGCGAGCGCGGCGGCATGAGCTTTCACGCTGCCGAGCCGCTCACGCCCGAGGCACCGTACGAACTGGTCAAGACCATGCGCGCGGCGGTGCTGGTGCTGGGGCCGCTGCTGGCGCGCTTTGGGCACGCCCGCGTGTCGCTGCCCGGCGGCTGCGCCATCGGCTCGCGCCCGGTGGACCAGCACATCAAGGGCCTGCAGGCCATGGGCGCCCTCATCGACGTGGAACACGGCTACATGGTGGCGCGCCTGCCCGAGGGCCGGCAGCGCCTGCAGGGCGCGCGCATCACCACCGACATGGTCACGGTGACGGGCACCGAGAACTTCCTCATGGCCGCCTGCCTGGCCGAGGGCGAAACCATTCTCGAAAACGCCGCGCAGGAGCCCGAGATCGTCGACCTGGCCGAGATGTTGATCGGCATGGGCGCGCGCATCGAAGGCCACGGCACCAGCCGCATCCGCATCCAGGGCGTGGAGCGGCTGCGCGGCTGCGAGCACGAAGTGGTGGCCGACCGCATCGAGGCCGGCACCTTCCTGTGCGCCGTGGCCGCCACCGGCGGCGACGTGACCCTGCAGCACGCCTGCGCGTACCACCTCGACGCCGTCATCGAGAAGCTGCGCGAGGCCGGCGCCGAGGTCGAGGCCATCGGCGGGCCCGACTGCGAAGGCGGCCCCCAGGCCCACGCCATCCGCATCCGCAGCCTGGGCGGCCGCGCGCTGAAAGGGCAGAGCTTTCGCACCACCGAATACCCCGGCTTTCCGACCGACATGCAGGCGCAGTTCATGGCGCTCAACTGCGTGGCCACCGGCTCCAGCATGGTCACCGAGACCATCTTCGAAAACCGCTTCATGCACGTCAACGAGCTGGTGCGCCTGGGCGCCAGCATCCACGTGGACGGGCGCACGGCCATGATCGACGGCGTGCAGCAGCTTTCCGGCGCCACCGTGATGGCGACCGACCTGCGCGCCTCGGCCAGCCTGGTCATCGCCGGCCTGGTGGCCGAGGGCGAGACCCTGGTCGACCGCATCTACCACCTGGACCGCGGCTACGACCAGATGGAAGAAAAGCTGCGCGCCATCGGCGCCGACATCGAGCGCGTGCGCTGACCCCCGGCGGCCGTGCCCATGCCCAGCGCCGCGCTCCCCGCCATCGGCCAGGTGCGCGCCGTGCTGACCGGGCGCGCCGTTCCCTACACGCGGCCGGGCAGCTTCAGCGCCATCGACAAGCGGCCGGTGCAAGGCGCGGTGGCCGTGCTGGCCGAATCGCTGGCCGGCGACGAGCAGGGCGACCGCCGTGTGCACGGCGGGCCCGACAAGGCGGTGCACGTCTACCCCTGGGCGCACTACGCCACCTGGCGGGCCGAGCTGGGCGCGCTGCCCGTGCTGCAGGCGCCCGGCGCCTTCGGCGAGAACCTCAGCACCGATGGCTTGGACGAGCTGAGCGTATGCCTGGGCGACGAGTGGGCCATCGGCAGCGCCCGCTTCGCCGTCAGCCAGGGCCGCCAGCCCTGCTGGAAGCTGAACGACCGCTTCGGCGTGCCCGACATGGCGCGCCGGCTGCAGGACAGCGGCCGCACCGGCTGGTACCTGCGCGTGCTGCGGCCGGGCCGCGTGCAGGCTGGCGATGCCGTGCGGCTCACCGCCCGCCCGCATCCCGACTGGCCGCTGGAGCGCATCGGCGCGCTGATCCGCCAGCGCGTGTGCGCGCCGGCCGCCCTGCAGGATGTGCTGGCGCTGCCGCTGCCGCCCTCGTGGCGCCGCCTGTTCGAGCGGCGGCTGGCAGAAGGCGCCGCTGAAGACTGGGCGCCGAGGCTGCACGGGCCGGCGCGACAATAGAGCTTATTGATGACCCTTCGCGCGGGCGCTTGGCCGCCCCGCCGACCACCCAAGGAAAACGAACGTGATCACCCTGGCTTTGTCCAAAGGCCGCATCTTCGACGAGACCCTGCCGCTCTTGGCCGCGGCCGGCATCGAGGTGCTGGAAGACCCCGAGAAATCGCGCAAGCTGATCCTGCCTACCAACCAGCCGGATGTGCGCGTGGTGCTGGTGCGCGCCACCGACGTGCCCACCTACGTCGAATACGGCGGCGCCGATCTGGGCGTGACCGGGCGCGACGTATTGCTGGAGCACGGCGGCGCGGGTCTTTACCAGCCGCTCGACCTGCAGATCGCCCAGTGCCACATGGCCGTGGCCGCGCCCGAGGGCTTCGACTACCAGAAGGCCGTGCGCCAGGGCAGCCGCATCACCGTGGCCACCAAGTACACCACCATTGCGCGCCACTTCTTCGCCGAGAAAGGCGTGCACGTGGACCTGATCAAGCTCTACGGCAGCATGGAGCTGGCCCCGCTCACCGGCATGGCCGACGCCATCGTCGACCTGGTCAGCACCGGCAAGACGCTCAAGGCCAACAAGCTGGTCGAGGTCGAGCACATCATGGACATCAGCTCGCGCCTGGTGGTCAACCAGGCCGCGCTCAAGCTCAAGACCGCCGCCATCCGGCGCATCATCGACGCCTTCGCGCAGGCGGTGACACAGGACGAAGTGGTATGAAACTGAACGCTGCCCCGGCACGTCTGTCCACCGAGGACGCGGATTTTGAAGCCCAATTCCAGGCCCGGCTGCACTGGAGCGCCGAGCAGGACGAGGCCATCGAGCAGCGGGTGAAGGACATCCTGGCCGATGTGCGCACACGCGGCGATGCGGCGGTGCTGGACTACACGGCGCGCTGGGACGGCGTGCATGCCGCTTCGATGGCCGAGCTGGAACTGAAGCCCGCCGAACTGAAGGCCGCCTTCGACAGCCTGCCGGCCGACCGGCGCGAGGCGTTGCAACAGGCCGCCGCGCGCATCCGCCGCTACCACGAATGGCAGAAAAAACAGGGCGGCGAAACGGCGACCTACCGCGACGAGGACGGCACGCTGCTGGGCCAGAAGGTCACGCCGCTGGACCGCGTGGGCATCTACGTGCCGGGCGGCAAGGCGGCGTATCCGAGCAGCGTGCTGATGAACGCCATTCCCGCCCACGTGGCGGGCGTGGGCGAGATCGTCATGGTCGTGCCCACGCCGCAAGGCGACAGGAATCCGCTGGTGCTGGCCGCCGCCCACGTGGCGGGCGTCACGCGCGCCTTCAGCATCGGCGGCGCGCAGGCCGTGGCCGCGCTGGCCTATGGCACGCAGACGATTCCGAAGGTCGACAAGATCACCGGCCCCGGCAACGCCTACGTGGCCAGCGCCAAGAAGCACGTGTTCGGCACCGTGGGCATCGACATGATCGCCGGCCCCAGCGAGATCCTGGTGCTGGCCGACGGCAGCACGCCGCCCGACTGGGTGGCGATGGATTTGTTCAGCCAGGCCGAGCATGACGAGCTGGCGCAGTCCATCCTGCTCAGCCCCGACGCCGCCTACATCGACGCCGTGCAGGCCGCCATCGACCGCCTGCTGCCCGCCATGCCGCGCGCCGACATCATCGCCAGGAGCCTGAACGGCCGCGGCGCGCTGATCCACACGCGCAGCATGGAAGAGGCGTGCGAGATCAGCAACCGCATCGCGCCCGAACACCTGGAGGTCAGCAGCCGCGACCCGCACCGCTGGGAGCCGCTGCTGAAACACGCCGGTGCCATCTTTCTCGGCGCCTACACCAGCGAAAGCCTGGGCGACTACTGCGCCGGCCCCAACCACGTGCTGCCCACCAGCGGCACGGCGCGCTTCTCGGGGCCTTTGAGCGTGTACGACTTCCAGAAACGCACCAGCCTGATCGAGGTCAGCGAAGCCGGCGCGCAAACGCTGGGCCGCATCGCCAGCGTGCTGGCGCATGGCGAAGGCCTGCAGGCGCATGCGCGGGCGGCGGAGATGCGGCTGAAGACAGAGGGTTGAGTCATGCTGATCAAGACTGCCGACGACAAGAGCAAGCGCATAGCTCTGCTGGAAAGCCTGCAAGCAGCCCCAGTACTTGACAGGCGACAGAAGGAGTGGATGGCCAATGAGCTGTGGCGCTTGCGGCAGGGAGTTCAAGGTGAGCGTGATGCCGCACATTACATTGACAGCCATTTTGGGGATGGTCAGAACCACGCCGTCATTCATGACCTGCGCATCGTGGTGGATGGCCAGGTGGCACAGATCGATCATCTCTTGATTGGTAGGAGCATTTGCTATCTGCTGGAGACCAAGTGCTTTGGCGGCAACCTCATCATCAACGAACAGGGCGAGTTCTCGGTCACCTACGCGGGGCGACGCACCTTCGGCATTGAATCGCCTATCGAGCAAAGCCGTCGCCATGAAAAAGTGCTGCGGAAGCTGTTCCAGCAACTCGGCATCCAGACCAGAACCGGGCAACCGATGGAGATGCAGCATGTGGTGCTGGTGCATCCCAAGGCGACCATCACTCGCCCCAAAGCCCAAGCGTTCGACACTTCCAACGTGATTAAGGCCGATCAACTGCCATCGTGGCATGCGCGATTTGTCGACAAGGATCTGGGCGCGCTCAAATTGCTGAGCCTAGCGGTCAATGTCCGTGGGTCGGGTACGGTGCGCGAATGGGCTGAGAAAGTCTCTCGTCAGCACCGCCCGGCGGACCTTCTGGCGTTACCCGAATTTATGCGTGTAGGACACGACGTGGCCGTGGATGATGAGCCTGCTGCCCTGCAACACGCTGCCTCTGTTGCATCGAACATTTCAGAGACAACACCAGACGATTCGCCCAAACGACTGGTATGCGCAAGTTGCGGCGTGAAGATCAGCTACGCCGAAGGCAAGTTCTGTTGGAACAACACACGCCGCTTTGGCGGCGCCCAATATTGCCGTGAACATCAAGGGCAGTTCAGATGAACTGGCGCTTGGCTTGCCCGGCAATCAATGGGATCTATAGGATGCTTTGATCCTTGGTTGGACCCTGGTGGCGGGAATGTCGTTTCTCAGGCGATGAATTCGTGGCTCAAAACACCCCCATCGCCACCCCCGCCGCCAGCGCCGCGCCCAGGTCTTCGGCACGCCTCAAGTCGTCGGGCGGAATCTGCTTGGGCGCCAGGATGGCCTCCGGCGTCTGCGCGTGGGTGCAGACGATGAGCGGCTCGGCGGCGGCTTTCAGGCGCCAGCCGGTGGCGATGCGTTCGATCTGCCGCGCGGCGTTGCTGCCGTCGCTGCCGGCGCAGATCAGCGTGGCATAGGGTCGGCCCTCGATGCGGCCGAGCACTGGGTAGTAGCAGCGGTCGAAGAAGTCCTTCATCAACCCGGCGATGGCGGCTAAGTTCTCGGGCGTGGCGAACACCAACGCGTCGGCGGCCAGCACGTCCTGCGGGCCGGCCTGCGGGGCCGTCAGCAGCCGCACCTGCACGCCGGGCTCGGCGCCCGCGCCGCGTGCGGCGGCCTGCGCCAGTTGCTCGGTGCCGCCGGTCAGGCTGTGGTAGACGATGAGCAGGGTCTTCATGGCGGCGGCAGGCGTTTCAGTTTTCAACGGCGTGGGCGCGTCACCCGCAGTACATGAAACATATGACGAATGACCGTGCTCTGACGAGCGCATGAAAAATGACAAAGCGCATCGGCTCGCACGGCGCTTTTGTCATGGGTCATGGCGCGCCAGCGCCGGTCATTGAGCGAAGCGAAGTCATAGTTTCTTCTCAGCCCCGCTGGCCGACCCAGCGCGTGACCTTGGCCGGGCCCTGGTGGCCGGGGCCTTCATCCAGCACCGTGTCGGTTTCTTCGGCCAGGAGTTCGTTCAAGCCTTCGAAATCGGCGCGCAGCATGTCCAGGGTGTAGAGCATGGCCACGTCCTTGGGGCCGCCGCTGGTCAAGGGCAGCTGGTCGGGGTGAAAGGCCTCGAGCACCAGCAGGCCGCCGGGGCGCAGGGCCTGCACCAGCTTGCGGTGCACGGGCGCGCGCAGGGCGGGCGGCAGGTGCAGGTAGATGGAGCACACGGCGTCGAAGCTGGCCGGCTCGGGCTGCCAGGTGGCCAGGTCGGCGTGGGTGGTGTGCAGCGTCACGCCGCGGCGGTGGGCCAGGTCCTGCGCGCGGGCCAGGCCGACGGCCGAGCCGTCGATGCTGAAGGCGGCGTGGCCGCGCTCGGCCAGCCAGACGCCGTTGCGGCCTTCGCCGTCACCGGGCAGCAGGATGCACGAGGCGGGCGCCAGGCGCGCGGCCTGCTGGACGAGAAAGGCGTTGGGCTGCTCGCCGTACTTGAAGCCGTCGCTGGCGCGGTAGTTCTGGTCCCAGGGGGAGGGGGGCGGGGTGGTGTTGTTCATGGGGCGATTCTGCCCCGGGGTGCAAAGGCCTAGGCGTTCAGCGCAGCAGCTTGCGGCGCGACAGCCCGGCGCCCAGGCCGGCGCGGTGGCGGCGTTGGTCCACCCACAGCAGGCGGTCGGTGTCGAAGCCGGCGTCGCGCGCCTGCTCCAGCAGCGCCGCGCGCACGCTGGGGCGGATCTGCGGCGTGCGCGACAGCAGCCACAGCTGGTCGTGGCTGGGGCCGCTGATCAGGGCATGCTGGTAGTCGTCGTCGATCGCGAACACGATGTGGCTGGCGCGCACCGGCCAGATGAAGCTGGCCTGCAGGTGCGCCTCGGCCCCGCCGGGCTGCGGGCGGGCGCTGGCGCGCACTTCCTGCCAGCGCCGCGTGGCCGGCTGATAGCCGCGGTGCACCAGTTGCACCCTGCGCCCGGGCAGCAGCCGGTAGTCGACGGTGGTGTCGGTCAGGCCGTGCTGGTGGCCCTGGTCGATGCGGGCGATCTCGTACCAGCGGCCCAGGTAGCGCATCAGGCTGAAGGGTTGCACCGGCTGCACGCCGGGCGGCGCGCCGGTTTGCTGCGTCAGCCGGTACAGCGCCCAGCCACCGACGCCGAGCAAGGCAAGTGATCTCAGTTTCATCTGGTGCGCCAGCATAGCGGCGCCGGGGCCGCCCGCTTGTAGGTGCAGGCCGCGACATACTCCCCATGGGGTAGAGCGGGTGCGCGTGGGGCCTGCCCTGGGGCGATGCGGGCGGCCCGTCGCGCCCGGCTGTGGCGGCAGGCCAACAGGCGCCGGCAGCCACCGAAGCCAGCGTGACAGCCGGTGCTGGCCGGCCGCGAGCACGGCCCCAGAATGGCGGCCATGAGCGAACACGTGGTGATCATCGGCGGCGGCGCCATCGGCAGCAGCATCGCGCGCTACCTGACGCGGCCGGAGCACCAGGCCGTGCGGCCGTGCCAGGTGACGGTGCTGGAGCGCGACTTCTCTTACGCGCGGGCCTCGTCGGCGCTGTCGGCCTCGTCGATCCGCCAGCAGTTCTCCAGCGCCGTCAACATGGCGATCTCGGCCTACGGCATCGGCGTGCTGCGCCAGGCCGCGACCGAACTGGCCGTGCCTGGCGAGTCGCCGCCGGCCATCGGCCTGCACGAAGGCGGCTACCTGTACCTGGCGACGCCGGCCGGCGAGACCGTGTTGCGCGAGAACCATGCTGTGCAGTGGGCCGCTGGCGCCGACGTGGCCCTGCTGGCGCCCGAGGCGCTGCACGCGCGCTTTCCGTGGCTGCACACGGATGACATCGCGCTGGGCTCGCTGGGCCTGTCGGGCGAGGGCTGGTTCGATGGCTACAGCCTGCTGCAGGCCTTCCGCGCGCAGGCGCGGGCGCAGGGCGCGCGCTACGTGCCCGCCGAGGCGCTGGGGTTCGAGATGGGAAAAGGCCGTTCACGCGCGTCCATCCGGCGCGTGCAGCTATCGAATGGAGAGCAACTGGAAGGCGAGGTGTTCGTCAACGCCGCCGGCCCCTGGGCGCGCACCGTGGCGGCCTGGGCGGGCATCGAGCTGCCGGTGGTGGCCCGGCGGCGCACGGTGTTCCACGTGAGCTGCCCCACGCCGCTGCCGCATTGCCCGCTGCTGATCGACCCCTCGGGCATCTGGCTGCGGCCCGAAGGAGCGGGCTTCATCACCGGCTTTGCGCCGCCGCCAGGGCAGGATGGCGACGACCTGCCGCTGGACGAACCCGACCACGCCGCCTTCGAAGACTTCGTGTGGCCCACGCTGGCCGGGCGCATCCCGGCCTTCGAGGCGCTGCGCCTGCACCGCGCCTGGGCCGGCTACTACGAGATGAACCTGTTCGACCACAACGCCATCGTCGGCCCGCACCCGGCGTGCGAGAACCTGATCTTTGCCAACGGTTTCTCGGGTCATGGCCTGCAGCAGTCGCCGGCCGTGGGCCGCGGCGTGGCCGAGTGGATCGCGCACGGCGCCTACCAGACGCTGGACTTGTCGCCGCTGGGCTGGGCGCGGGTGCTGGAAGGCCGGCCGCTGATCGAGCGCAACGTGATCTGAGCGGGTCGGGCGGCCCGCCACCGTGCGCTGCCGCGCGTTGTGATGCTCAGCCCGCAGCCGCGACGCGGATGCGGATGAAGGCGGCGAAGTCCTCGCCCACCACGTCGGGGCTGAAGTTGGTGGGGTCGACCTCGACGATGCGCCAGCCGTGGGCGGTGTCGAAGCCGCAGTGGGTGCCGGCGAAGTCGTCGCCGAACAGCAGCACCTGCGCCAGCGGCGCGGGCGTGTCGCCGAACACCTCGTCGGGCGCCAGCAGGCCGCCGTAGAGCATGAACGAGGCCTCGCCCAGCTCGCCAAAGCCGAGCGTGGTCAGAAAGTCCAGGTAGCCCTCGGGCGCCTGCGGGTGCGCGGCGCGCAGGCGCGCCAGGGCCTCGCCCGCCAGGGGGGTGAGCTTGTCCAGAGGCGGCTGCCCCTTTTCGGCTGCAAGGTCGTCGAACTGGCTCATGGTTCAGGGAAAGACTTGGGCGCCGGGGCCACCGGCGCGGTGGATGCCCTGCTGGTGCTGGTCGGGAAAGCGCGCCGGGTGCATGTTCCACCAGGTGTTGGGGCCCCCGTAGCTGCTTTCGATGATGTGGTGCGCATCATAAGGTTGGCCGGCGCGGCGCACCAGGGTGCCGTTCTTCGAGTACAGGTCCTCGGTGTAGCGCGGCCAGGGCTGGCCGGTCTGCTTTTCCCACTGCGCGATCAGGTCGTTCTTGACCTTGTTGAACTGGGCGCGGTGGGCCTTGGAGTCGGCGGCGGACAGGCGCGTGTGCTCGGTCTTGGCCAAGTGCCCGTCGATCAGCTTCTGCTGCCTGGGGCCCACCGCCAGGCCGGTCTGGGCCTGGATGTCGTCGATGTAGCGGCCCCAGGCCGGCTGCGCGCCCACGCGGCTGGCGGCGGCGCCGGCCCGGGC